>DATIFS010000113.1:0-6051 GCA_035455105.1 Nitrosarchaeum sp. | reverse complement strand
CAACTGGCTCATGAACCTGACTTCTATTATCCCATGTTCTTAGCCTCTCAATAGTGCTTTTCATTGATGCAGAAAGTGGTTTTCCAGTGGCATCTTTGTTTATGGGGTTGATAATCGTTGCAAGACCCATATCATGCATAGTTAGTGATGTTGGTGCACCGGCTCTTGCTCTATCACCATGTTCATCTTGTGTAAATGATCTCCATTCAGGTCCAGATTCTTGTAATTTTTCAGTCATTACAAAACCACACTTGGAGCAGAACATCTCTCCAGATTCATTATCAGTAACCAGTTTTCCTTGTGCACATCTGGGACACAGTTCTTTTGGGTTTTTTGTTTTACTTACCATTTACGATTCTAGGGTATTCAGATTTTTCGTATTTATGAATCATAAGATTTTCACTCAATTTTCAGGCCAATTATGAGCCTATAATAATATTGAATAGTGATATTACAATAATAATTCCAAGTAAAAATCATGAAATTCACTATAATAATGCCTTTATTTTTAGTGGGGGTTTTTGTTTTACTACCAAATGTGTATGGAGAGACAATAAATCAAAGTATGGAAGGAAGTATGGATATTGAAATTACATATCCAGATGAGTCAATAGTTGGAAGAACAATATCAATTTCTATATTAATAAAAAATAATGGTTGGGAAGATAAGAGAGATATTTCATTTATCTTTACCAGTCAGGACAATGCAATAACTCCAGTTTCAAAAAATAGCATAACAATAGACAAATTATCTCAAGGTGGGTCATATGGAGGAAATGTAGATTTTAAAATTTCGTCAGATAGTAATCCTGGAACTCATTTTCTTAATGTAAAGTACTCCCAAGTTTTAGTAAGTAATAACAAAGAACCTCAAGAACCAACAATTCATGATATTGCAATACCAATAGTCCTAAAAAAAGAACCTAATGTAGTAATTCATGCAAATATCCCTGAAGCAATTTTTGCAAATGCTGAATTTCCATTTACTGTGGAAATAATTTCTAAAGACATAGAAATTAAAAATGTTAGTATTGAGATAGTTCCACCCACAGATATTCAATTTAGAGGAGAAACATTACATTCATTTTCAACTATACAAAAAAATTCTCCAGTAACAGTTACTTCAAGAATTATTTCTCCAATTAAAGAAGTGAATGCAGAATATAAATTACCATTTGAAATTAAGGTTGTATACACTAATGATATAGGAGAAGAGAAAAGAGAATCGCAGATTGTTTCTACAGTATTACGACCTAGAACATTTATGGAATTAACTACAGATGGAGGGATTTGGATCGGTAATTTTTTCATAGCTCCTTACATAAGTATTGGAACGATAATAGGAATTCCTGCAGGGGCAATTATTTCATTATTAGTTAGAAAAAAGCAAAAATCTGGAAAAAAGAAAGTAAATAAAAAATAAGAATTATGAGTCTAGTTTTTCATTAATGGTTTGAATGTATTTTTGATTATATTCTGTAAATAATCGAATTTTGTCTTGGGCCAGAGCCATAGCACCAGGTCTACTATTGATTTGTTTATTTGCTATTTGTTGTTCTTTTAATAATTTTTTCAAATTGTCTTTAGTTTGTAATTTAAGTTCATTGATCAAATTTTGGAATTCATTTTCTAGTAGGTTCTTTGTATCAGGAATTGCTGGTGGAATTGCTCCTATGATTTCTTTCATTGTTATTTTTCCAAATATTTTTTTATCTAGTTCAGTCAATATTCAAAACTCCAATGTTACAATTGAATTTAATATTATATATAATATAATATTTTTTTGAATACTGAATTTTATACATTGATGATATTCTGTGAATACAGAGATAAGAAGTATGTATACATTGCAATTATGTTTTCTAATTTGATATTAATAATTAATTTTATTAGAATTTAAAAAAACAAAATAAATTAATTTAAATAAAAATAAATTTTTTAAAGATTTGTCAATGTAATAAATGTAAAAATTGTTATTTTATTTCAGAAAATGACGAAGAGTTATGTTATGTATATTTACAAAATATTCAAATATTAATAATCATGTTCACTAAAATCTGAACCTAATGCAATTGTTGCAATAACTGTATTTTTTGTTGTTTGAAATTTAATATTTTTAGTTAGTATAAATTGATTAAAAATTTCCTTTAAGAGTTGTTCAGTAAAAAACGACCAGTTCATACCTAATTCATGTTGTATTATAAAATGATGTAATTCTCCTTCGATTCTATGATCTGATTTCATTCCAGATGCTCGCATATAATCTTCTAATGTTTCAATACATCTTTTCAAATCATATTTTCCTTTCATAAAAAGAACTGCGTCTTTGATTAAGGGTAAAACTGTTTTTATAATTTCATCGATATCTTTTCCATTCATTTCCATACCAAGTGAATTCAAAATTCCTTTAGGAATTGGAATCATGCCTATTTTATCAGCAAAACGTTCCCACATCACATATTTTTCAAGAATTTGTTTTACCAAAACATTTTGAGATATGTTTTTGATGATTGCTTCTGTTTCTAATTCTTCTACAATTTTAGTTGGTAGTCGATAAGTAATACTACGTGTTGGATCTTTTTTTGTAGTATGAGGTTGTTTATTAGATGGCGCAGATTTCACTATATTTAACTTCAGTATTCAGTATATATGATATCATATTAAGTTTGGAATTTAATAAAATAATCAACAAAAACTATTTTTTATTAAAGAAAAATTCATCTTTTTTTTCTAAGTCTTCTACATAACTATCCATATCCAACTTGAATTCTTCTTCATCAGCGTATGCTCGTTCTGCATGTTCACTTATATCTAATCCCGCATCTTCGACTTCAGGTGTTACCCTTACTCCAACTAAGAAATCTAGAACTTTCATAATTATCCATGTACCACAAAATCCTAGAGCTGCTGCAACTCCTACCCCAATAGCTTGAATTCCTAATTGTTCTGGATTTCCAAATAGTAAACCGTTAGGTCCATTTGGATTAACTAATTTGCTTGCAAATAATCCAATTGAAAGTGAACCGATGATTCCAGCAACACCATGAACTGAACTAACATCTAATGCATCATCTATTTTCAATTTCTCTTTGAAGATTATAATTCCAGAGTATGATGCAATACCTATTGCTATACCAATAACAAAGGAATGTTCTACACTAACATATCCTGATGCTGGTGTAATTCCTGCAAGACCTGCAATAGCACCATTAACTGCTGCTACAACTGAAGGTTTACCGGTTCTCATCCAAGATAATCCTACCCAAATTAATGCAGAAACTGAAGATGCCATATGTGTTACAATAACTGTATTTCCGGCTAGTGATCCAGAAGCTAATGCACTACCTGCATTAAATCCAAACCAACCTAACCAAAGAAGTGCTGAACCTGTTACTGCCAAAGGTATACTATGTGGAATTTCAATTGCTGGGCCAAAGAATCTTCTACGACCAAGTACTATTGCTGCAGCAAGTGCACCCATTCCAACACTAGTATGAATAACTATACCACCTGCAAAATCAACTACACCTAGTTGTGCTAACCAACCACCACCCCATATCCAGTGAACTAACGGATAATAGATCAAAATTGACCAAGAGGCAATGAATATGATAAATGAACTAAATTTCATTCGTTCAGCTATAGTACCAGTAAGAAGTAATGGTGTGATTGCAGCAAACATTAACTGGAATTTTACAAATAATACTCCAGGAATTGTTGGCGCATAATGAAGTGCACTATCCCATGGAACTCCTTTTAGAAATACCCAATCAAGATTACCCATTAATCCTCCTGATTCATCTGGACCAAATGCTAAACTAAAACCAAAGACAAACCACATTACACTAAGTAATGCTAATCCAAAGAAAATTTGCATAAAAACAGATACAGTGTTTTTCTTTCTCAATAAACCAGATTCAAAAAGACCAAGTGCAGGTATCATTAAAAGTACTAAACTTCCAGCTACAAGCATCCAAGCTGTATCACCACTATCAATTGGCACATTATTTTTGAAACTCTAAAACTAAATAATAATAACGAAAATAGATAACCATTTGATTATCACATGATTATCAAAATCTGAAACTATTATTTGTGAAAAACCTTACAGAATTATCAAATGCTAAGAATTGAAGCACTGCTTGGAAATAACGATGTAATGGCAATAAGTGAGGCATTAAGAAGGATAGAAATTGGTGGTCTTACAGTTACTAAAGTACGAGGAAGAGGTAAACGTCCACCAGCACAACTTCATGCTGCAAAAGGAAGTGCCATATTTCAACCTCAATTTAGTGAAAAATATCTCATAGTAGTGATTATTCCAGAGAGTAAAGAAGAAGAAGTAATCAATATAATTAAAACAAAAGGAACTCTTGGAAAGATCTTTGTTTCACCAATATTACGTGCTATAGATATTGCAACAGGTCAAGAAGGGGAAGGAACAATCTAACTAAAATTCATTGAAATTATTTCCATAAATAATTGTTGTATGTTTTAGTTGTTTTTCAACAGTTGGAAGATATCCCATGATACAGTGATTAACAAAGTCACTAAATGATTTTATTCTATAATCCATTTGTAATTTTTCTTTGTTGTTTTCATATATTTTTTCAAGTTTAATCAAAGTAAATTTTTGAAGCGGAACAAGTCTGCTTCTTTTAGTAATTGGTTTAGGGGGAGAAATTATTTCCTCAGATTCAAGATCTTGTTGAGCATTAAGAGTTTTCATGTCAACAACTTCTTCCATTTCTGAAATGAAAATTTTTCCTTCTTGATTTGCAGAAAAACCAGATTTTTTTGAAATTAAATTAATCACTTGTCTTGCATCTTTTTCTGAAACAACTAATTCTATTTTGGATAAAGGTATTGATTGAATGCCAGTAGAACCTACTTTTGAAGATGATTGTTTGTTAAAAATTTTATTATCTTCTAGATTTCGTCGATCTACTATTGAATAACCCATACTACTTAATTCGCTTATGATATCAGGATATGTAGAACGCTTAATTATTGCCTCAATTTTTTTCATAAAACAAAAATGAAATTGGGTTATTTATTAGTCTAGCTAATTATCATTGATGTTACAGATTTTTTATAAAAAAAATTGATTTATTTGTAATTCAATATTATATTGAGTGCAGTGCAATCAAAGGTTTTATTTTTAAGATAGAGATAATTTATGAGGATGAAAATTTTCCAAAGTTTTATAATTAAATTAGAAAGCAAGAAAAGAAAATTTGGAGGATCAGTATGACGTATTGTATTGGTGAATGTAGAAAATACAAGGCATCAAAACCATCACAAATTGGAAGGTATGCAGCAGGACAAAAAAGATGTAATCATTGTGAGGTATTTGTTGATTATAATGGAATAACATGTCCTTGTTGTAATAGACAATTACGATGTTTGCCACGAAGTCGGAAAGGTAAAGAAAAATATCTAGAACAATTGATTAGATAAAAACCATATTCTAAGCCAAAAAATGAATTTATTCGTGTAAATAAAACGTTATAAGAAATCAATTCTAGTAAATGTATGGCAATTCCAGATGACGTTCAAGAATATGTTGAAAAAAATATCAAATTAATGATTTCTCAGACTGAAACATATCTTCCATTCATTAAAGTGGCATTTCCATATTCAAAAAATTTAGCAGATGGTGTTTACAATCTAATTATAGGTAGCGCATTATCTGTTTTTGTAAATCAATATGCAATGAGAATGAAATATCCAACTGCTGAAGATTTTGCAGAGTTTGGAAAAATAGCTTTTAAGTATCGAGATCAAGTAGATCAGTTTTTCAAGTAATTATTTTATTATTATTTTACGACTAGAAATAGTCTTTGGGATTATTATTTTTAACCTACCTTTTTCAAACTTGGCGGAAATTTTTTTATTATTTATTTTTCCTGGAAGTGCAATAGTTTTTTTAAAATATTCAAATTTTGTCTTTTTACCAAATTTTTCTTCAAAGTATATTTCTTTTAGTTTAGCTTCTACACTTATAGAATTTTCATCAGATGTAATTTTGATATCTTTTTTGTTAACTAG
>DATIFS010000112.1:0-2307 GCA_035455105.1 Nitrosarchaeum sp. | reverse complement strand
ATCCAACGGCATTATCACCACCAGTAAGCACAGAGATAATCGTAAAGTAAGAAACTAGTTCACATTTTCCTTTTTTTTCTTTTTTTTGAATCAACACTTAACGTTAGTTGTAGATGTTTCATAAGCAATATCTAGTGGATGTTATTTTATTATTTTGAATTGAAATTAAAATTGATGATGTTTTTTATTTTACTTTTAATTATTCCTGTAAATTATGGATTTTCAGAATTACAATTAATTACAATTAGTCAAGTTTACTCTGAAGGCGAACCGTTATTTGTATATGGAAAAGGCCAACCAAATGAAACTTTGATAATTAGATTGATCTCTCCAGATAAAACAATCCCGCAGTTTGATCAATTTCAAACAAATGCTGATGGCTCATTTGAACATGTATTGTTTGTATGGCCTAAAGCATCTCCCAGTTTACCATTTGGAACCTATACTGTAGAAATAATTAGTACTCAACAAAAAGGTCTTTCTCAAAAAATAAATGTACAATTTGCAGAATCAACTGATTTGGTTAGTATACCTATACAACGACATCTCAGTACACTAGTATTTGCTCCAGAAACTGCAGCCATTAATGTTCCATTTAGGGTATTTGTGCAGGTAACAAGTGACGGTCTTTTAATTGGAAATGATCCAAAGGAATTACTACAGACAACTCATGTTCATTTGCCTTCTGGAAAAGTAGAAACACTCTCAAATAATTTTTCAACTCTTCATCAGGGATTATACTATGTAGATTATACACCAAAAGAAGAAGGAACATATGTTTTTCATGTTGTGACATTTAGTGAGGGAACAACATCTAATGGTTCAGTTGCAACTAATGTTCTAAGTCAGGATTTGGGCGGAATATCAAATCAAATAATTAAATTAAATTCTGTTTTAGAAGAAACATCAAACGAGCTTAATACATTAAAATCTGAAATTGCAGGATTTGGAAATACTTTAGAGAACGCTAGCGGTAATATTGACAAAAGTGTGACTTCAGTATCAAACTCTGTAACCAATATTGAAGAAGCATCATCACAACTAAACTCTTTGTTTTTCCCAATTGTTGCATCAATTGGAATAATTGTTGCATTGCAAATAGCAATTCTTGCCCGAAGAAGATAGTTATAATAACACACAATAACAAAATCAATCATAATGCCCAAAGCGGCTATTTTTCTTCTTCCTGTTCTTTTCTTAGGAATGTTTGTAAATTCTTATGCATTTGTAGGAGATTTTGATCTTGGAACTAATTCTTTACATAATAAATCTGAAAAATTATTTGATTCAGGTATTTTAAAAATTGATTCAAATTTTTTTAAATCAAATAATTTTAAAAGATATATTATTTTTGGAAACGGTTCTATTGATTCAAATTTAAAAAATAATTCACTATATGGAGTTCAATCAAACGGAGGATTTTTTTATGTAGCAGTACTGCCAGATAATTCCATTTCAAATTTAATCTCTAAAGGATACTATGTAATTGAGGATTCTAAGTTGGATCTTTATTCTGATATTTCTAATGTAACTGATGCATCACGAATTGGCCAAATTACCGGCTCAGAAATGGCAGAAGCAAAATACAATGTCACTGGAAATGGAATTAACATAGCTATAGTTGATACTGGGGTAGATTTTTCAAATCTAGATATTAGGGACTCTTTGGCTCGATATGAAAACAATCATCCAATAATGCTTGATGCTGATGGCCAGGGATTAATACTAACAAACGCTACTTTTTTTGCATTCATTGACAAAGATGAAGTTATACGCAATTATACCAAGCCACTTCCAGAAGGGATTACATCATCCGTGTACAAAACAAAAGATGGCATTTTTCTAAACATATCTCATGGTGGAAATGGCACACAAATTCCTGTTTACAACTCTTTTTTTCCACAATTTGGAAACTCTCCAATATTTAATGGAACTCTAGATACTGATATTAAAATTGGTAAAGACAGTAGAAATTTTATCAAATCAAAAAGTGGAATTTATCATCTTGGTATAATTTATCAGGGAGCACTTGATGGACCACTTGCAAGAATTCAAGTAGTCCCAGTACTTGTAGTGGATTCTTACATTGCAGGAGTTTATGATACTATAATTCCTGATCTGAGTACTTCATGGGAAGATTATACTAGATTTGATTTAAAATCTGGCGAGAAACCAAAATATGATTTTGATTTTACTGATGAGAAACCAATCGTATTGGGAAGTGGAAATGAATTTCTAGTTTATGATTCTAATAAAGATGGCAAAGCAGATTACAGTGCAGGAACAGTAGGAGCTCAAGTACTAGAT
>DATIFS010000111.1:0-4178 GCA_035455105.1 Nitrosarchaeum sp. | reverse complement strand
ATATTGGAAAAAGATTGGGGCGACTTGCAAGAGCACTCAACATGAATATCATCGGATATGATGTTGTTCCAATTGATGAGGAATTTGCAAAGGAAGTGGGATTGATGAAAGCTGACTTGGATACATTACTGCAAAGCTCTGATTACATTTCAATTCATGTGCCATTGTTGGATTCTACATATCATTTGATTAATGCTCAAAAAATGTCTACTATGAAAAAGACTGCAAAAATAATCAATACATCAAGAGGAGGTGTAGTTGATGAAGATGCTTTGTATGATGCTCTCAAAAATGGCAATTTAGGTGGTGCTGCATTGGATGTCTTTGAAAAAGAGCCTGCAACAGGAAACAAATTGGCAGAGCTTGATAATGTGATTCTTACACCTCACATTGGTGCTCAGACCAAGGAAGCTCAATCTTTGGCTGCCAACATTACTGGAGAAAAGATAATTCAAATTCTCCGAGGCGTAATCTAAGCCGATTTTGTGCACGAATTAAAAATAACCAAAAAAAGCTTGACTGAAACGTGATTAAATATCGTCTTATTCTTTTTAAGATTGATTTAAAAGGTAATCTTCGTGCAGAAAAGACTGAATATGAATATCGAATCTGAAAGACTAGGAAAAAACATGCCTAGTATACGTTCACTAATTATAATTTCTATTGGGTTGATTATCGTTGCAATACTTACATCAGCATTTGTTTATGCTGAAACCGCTACCGTTGATGTAGGTGGCATATCTCATGATATTCAGTATGTCGGTACAGGTGTAACTGTATCTGGGATAACTGCAGACACTGACTTTGTATCTCTAGTTCTTAGTGTGGATGTATCTGGAACTCCTGGAACTTTGGAAATTACATTAGATCGAAGTTTTTTTGACTCTACATTTCAAGGAAGTGATGACAATTTCATTGTTTTAGCTGATGGTGATGAACCAAAATTCAGTGAAATTCAAACAAATTCTCAAAGTAGAACTTTGAGTATAGAATTACCTGCAGGAACACAAGAAGTTGAAATTATCGGCTCTCAATTTGGTTCAGAGCCAACAACACCGGTTGAAACACCAACAACACCAGTTGAAACACCAACTGAACCAACAACACCAGTTGAAACACCAACTGAGCCAACAACACCAACTGAAAAACCAACAACACCAGTTGAAACACCAACTGAACAACCAAAGACAGAATGTGGACCTGGAACAATTCTCAAAGATGGAGTGTGTGTTTTAGATGAAAGATGTGGACCTGGAACTACTCTTAAAGACGGTGTATGTGTTGCAGAACCTGTCACTGAAACTGCATCACCAAAAGGTCTTGGAACTCAACTAGTTATGGGAATTGCTATCTCATTTGTAATTGCAGGAATTGTCGGACTTGTATTGGCTCTGATGTCTAAAGCAAGCAAGAGCAAAAAGTAATCTAATTACAATCCGAATTTTTATCGTTCAAAATATTATACAAATCGAATCCTGAATACTGAACAGTTGTGGTATATGGGATTACTCCTATGATTGGCGTATCTATGTTTACTAACACATACAATTTGTTTGGATCTACTCTAATTTCACCACCGTTGAACTCATAATCTAATTGCATAAACAAATACTGCGCCTCTGTAAAATCTTCAGAATAAAAAGTTCCTTTTTGAACAGCATGTGATGATGGATTTATTGTGAGTGGTGGTACAGTAAATGTTCCAATATTTTTTAAATCAAAAAACGTAACTATCTCAAATTTTTTAAAACTCATCCAATACGGCATTGCATTACAAAATTGTACATTACCATTATTTGATAATTCAAAAAAACCAAATTTATCTTGTTCATTCCATTTGTAGTGTAATTGTTGTGCAGCATAGATGTTCATAGCAGAATATACAAATGGAATGATAATTGCAATTATTGCAACTATTGATATTTTTGAATATTTGTTCATATTTTTAAATCACAATAATTTCTCTGTCTATAAGATATTGAATTGCTTTGGAAAATTCATCATCTGAAATTTTGTCTCCAAGCCACCATCCTGTAGTATTTTTCACCCATTTTGGAATGTGTATCGCATCAAAGTTTTTTTCTTTAATTTTTTCTGGCACTGTGATTAGATTTTTGTCTACAAATTTATTTATTGAATCTATAAAAAATCCGTCTGATATTTGATCGTTAACCCAATTATATGCAATTTGCTTCATTCCAAATGAAATACAGATATTTTTTGAATCCACCAAATCAAATTCTGCACTGTTTTCTGCACCAGAATATTCTACATCTATGAAATATTTTCCTAGTGGAAATGTATCTGCTTCAAAAGGAAATGCTGAAGGAATTGGATTTTGTAAATTATTTATTGGAATTGGAATTGCGTTACTTTTTTTACCTGCTTGATCTCTGATATGAATAATTGCGGAATCTCCAGTTACCTCTGAAACTTGAATAGTGTAAAATAACTTTTCACAATATTTGTATGTGCTTTTTTCCATTACAATCTCAACTGTTGGAGTGGCATACACACTTGGTAGTAATGCAACACTGAAAATACCTAATACGATGATGAATAGAAAATATTTTGTCTTCATCGGCACCGCTTTGCAATGGCTTAATAAAAATCTCAAATCTATGCTCAGGAATACTTTTTAATGACTTGGCATAATTCAAATTATCGAGTTTTCTGCGGAGACCTCTTTGAGTGTGGCAGAAATGCCTCCTCAAAGATATTTTGATTCTTTGATGACTATGCATAATTGGGAATCTTGTATTTTGTAATGTTTTATTACTAATTGTCATGTCCATGACAAAATTAAAATATTGTTTTATAATTTACCTTGATAATGCAGGAATCCATGCTTGTTAATGAGCAAGCAAAACCACGAACAGAAAGGCAAGTGACCTACTTTTGTAGATTATGCAGAAACTATGGGATAAAGACTAGAAAGGCACATCTTCAAAATTATCATAATGCTAGCCGTGACACTGTAACTAAACGAAGTAATGGGGATTTGGTAGACACTATCTTCATAGAGTCAAAATAACTCTAAGAGCATTTCAGTTATTAAAGGGGAATTTATCAAAATCGATATGCCCAGCATACAAGACAAAACTTGGATTAAACTATGGCAAGAAAATTCTCCTGAAATAAGGGAGAGAGTAGTTCAATGGCGTAAAGAAAATGCCATTACCAGAATAGATAGACCAAGTCGTTTGCAAAGAGCTAGAAGATTAGGCTACAAAGCAAAACAGGGCATAGTTGTTGTTAGAATGAGAGTTGGTACTGGTGGTATGCGAAAACAAAGACCAGTAGCTGGTAGAAGACCAAAACATCTTGGTGTTACAAGAATAAAAGCAGATGATGACATGAAAACAGTTGCAACAAGAAGAGCTCTTGAAAGATATCCTAACATGAAACTTTTGGGATCATACTTTGTCTACAAAGACGGTATGCATTATTGGTTTGAAGTTATAATGGCCGACCCAATGCATCCAAGAATTGCACAAGACAAAGAATTACGACAAAGAATTCCTCAAATAACTGCATAACTTGAAATCGATATTATTTGTTTCACTTGTTTTACTTTTAGTGTTTATTCCTGCATATGGTATTCCGCTTTCTGATAGAACTGGATTGGTAAACAAATTAGATGTAAAGACAGATGGATATTCATTTCAAATTGAAACTGTGGCAAACTTTGATATTACAAATTATGAATTTGACAAAGACCAGAAACGTTTGACACTTGATGTTAACAGTGGCCTTGAAAATAATTTAGGTGAGATGTATCTGCCAAAAGATCTTTTGAGTGGAAATTTTACTTTTTACGTTAATGGTACAGAATTTTTCCCCAAAGTCAAAGATAATTCTGATATCTCATTTATCACATTTAATTTTACAGGCTCCGGTAATTCCAAAATAGATATTATTGCAACCGAATATCTGCATGAGATGAATTTTACATCTAAAGAACCAACTGAGTTACCAACTGAAAATAAATTACCAGAAAAAGGTGGAGGATGTCTAATTGCTACTGCAGCTTATGGTAGTGAATTGGCACCACAAGTGCAACAACTGCGAGAATTACGTGATGGAAAATTGCTCCAAACAGAATCAGGTAGTTCGTTTATGAAATCATTCAATGCCTTTTACTATTCATTTAGTCCAACTGTAGCAGACTGGGAACG
>DATIFS010000110.1:0-4990 GCA_035455105.1 Nitrosarchaeum sp. | reverse complement strand
AGAATTGTCAGAAAAACAAGCAAATGTTGCGCTTGCGTTTTATTTACAACAGTTACTCAAAGATAGAAAAGATGCAAGTATTGTAAAACATGGAAGAACAAAAAAAGACAGAAATTACAAATTCAATTCACCTATTTTTGTAATAATAGAAGAAGCACATGTCTTTATTCCAAAGGATCATGACACTAGTGCAAAATACTGGGCAGCCAAAATTGCTAGAGAGGGAAGGAAGTTTGGATTAGGTTTAGGAATAGTATCACAGAGACCTCGCAGCGTTGATCTTAATGTTCTAAGTCAGTTAGGATCTTTTGCAATAATGAAAATTATTCAAGAAGATGACCAACGTCAGATAGCAGCTGCTACAGAATCTACTAGTCGTGAATTGATTGCTCAGTTGACTTCATTAAATGTTGGAGACGCAGTATTAGTTGGGCAGTGGACAAATTTACCATCACTAGTTCATGTTGAAGAGGTAAAAGAAAAGATAATGGGGGCAGATCAGAGTGCAGTCAATGCATGGGCAAGTGCAGAAAAGATGAATGAAATTGCTGTGGAATCAACACAAAGCCTAGTTAAGAAAGATTTGTTATTAGATTAAATGTTATTTTCACATATTTCAGACACACATTTAGGATTAGTACAATACGGTTCAGAGGAACGAGAGCAAGATGTATATCATGTTTTTAATCAAGCTATAGATATTTCAATTAAAGATCATGTAGATTTTGTAATATTTGCCGGCGATATTTTTCATGTTCCAAATCCAAATGGAACTGCAATAGTTCAAATGGCAAATGCATTAAAAAGATTAAAAAAAAATAATATAGATTCATTTTTTATCTTAGGAGAACATGATATTAGCAGAATTCGTTCAACACCAATTCCATATGTATATCATAATTTAGAATTCTCAAAATACATAGGACATGGTAATCCAATTAATCATAAAGGGGTGTTAATTGTAGGATTTGATAAAATAAGAAAAATAGAAATGCCACAATTTGAAGAAAAATTTAGGGCAGTTGATGAAATTGCAGGTAAACATATTGGACATAAAATTTTGGTGATGCATCAAGGAATTACAGAATTTAACAAATTTGCAGGAGAATTACAATCAACAGATTTGCCAAAAAATTTTACATATTATGCAATGGGACATCTTCATGAACATGACATAAAACAATTTAATTATCTTAATGGACCAGTGGCATATCCAGGTTCCATTGAGATTACAACAAGTGAAGGAATAAAAGACATAAAGAAAGGATTTTTAGAAGTCGATATTTCAGGCGAAGAAGCAAGACATACATGGATTGAGTTAGACACAAGACAACAATTTTCATTTAAAACAGATTATGAGGAATTATCAAAATTGGTAGATGAAATATCTATGAAAATAGGCAACATAGAACGAAAACCTATTGTTGAAGTAAAAATTCAAGGGGAAAATATAGAAACGGACAAAATTCAGGCACAAATTTCACGCTTATACTCACAAACGTTAAGATGTTTTTGGAGAATTACTTCGAAAGAAGCATCAGATTCCTCAGTATTCCTAGAAAGACCAAATACAATAGATGATGAAATGCTAAGATTATCAATCGATGCAGTAGGTTCGGAACAAATAGCAAATTTTGCCATAAGGGAATTACTTCCATTATTAGCTTCAGGACAGATCAAAGAGGCAACACAGATCATAGTAGATAATTTTGAAAAATACAAAAAGGAGAAAAAAATTGATCACGTCAATTGAGTTAGGAGATTTTTTATCACATTCTGAAACAAAACTTGAATTTGGAAATGGTGTAACAGTATTTGTAGGACAGAATGGTGCAGGGAAATCAAGCATCATAGATGCAATTACATTCGCATTGTTTGGACAACATACAAGAAAATCAAATAGGGGGTTAATAAAACGAGGAGCTAATCAAGGATTTGCTAAAGTAGAATTTAACATAAATGGAAAGCAATACCAAGCAGTAAGAAAAATAGATAACAAAGGAGGATTGGCTGCAAAATTTACTGAAAAAAACAATGAAGAATTTTTAGAAATTGCAGCAGGTGAAAGAAAACAATTTGGAGAATCGATGACAAATGAAGTTGAAAAAATAATAGGGTTAGGTTTTGAGAAATTAAAGATTGCATCAATTGTACAACAGGGAGAATTAAATGCAATAATCAAAGCAAAACCAAAAGAATTCAAAGAATTACTAAACGCAATAATTGGAATTGATAGACTGGATATAGCGTCAGAATCAATGAAAACAGTTAACAAAGATTTCCGTGAAAAAATAAGAGACGCTATTGGCTATGATGATACACATATAGACATTTTATTACGAGAGTTAGAAAGATACAAGATAGAATTTGAAGAGTCTAAACCACAAAAAGAACAACTTAGATTAAAACAAATACAATTGCAAAAAGAAATTTCAACACTCAGGACAAAATTAGAAATAGAAACTCCAAAAATAGATAAAATCAATCAATTAGAATTAAGAAAAAAAGAATTACAAACATATGCAAAAGAGGCAATTCAAGAAATTCAGCAAGAAATAGCGGAAAAAGAACACAAAATACATGATTGTGAGGGATGTTTTGAGCACATTATTTTGAAAAAAGACTTGGAATTAAAGATAGAAAAGGCAGAATTAGCTATAGAGGAAAACCAAAAAAAAATTCAGGAATTGGTAAGTAAAGTTGCATCACTTAAGGAGAAACAAGCACTCGCTGAAAAAATTCAGTTAAAAGATAATAGATGTCCTGTGTGTGATTCAAAAGTTGAAAAACTAAATCCATTATTTCAAGAAGAGCATTTAAAACAAGAGATTTTATCCATTAAAGAACAGATAACTATAGCGGAAAAAGAACGTGTAGTGTACAATCAAAAAAGAATTGAATTTTCTCAAAAATTACAAAAAGCAAGAGATGCAGAAGCAACATTACGAGCACATGCTATTAATGATCAAGAAGATTTAAGAAAGATTCAAGAAGAAATAAAAATAAAAAAAGAAAATATTCAAAAAGTTCCAGTATCTATTGAGGGGAATCTGTTAGAAATAGCTCAAATAGATTCACATGCAAAAATGATTTTTGAAAATATCATAAAATTAGAACGAGAGGTAATTGGATTTAATGAAAATGAATTTTTAAATCTAAAAAAATTGATTAATGAAAAACAAAATGATCTTTCACAAATAGATCAACATTTAGGAGCAATAATAGAAAAAATTACTAAAAATGAGGAACAGATTAAAACACTACAAAACATTGTTTCCAATCTTCAAGTAGTCAAAAAATATGTGGAAGAATTAGATGCTATTCAAATGAGCATATTTAGCAGAGATGGTCCAGTTGCTATGAGTTTAAGATCATGGGCATTAAATACGATCTCTGCAAAATCTTCAGAATATCTTACATTATTAAATACAAAAATTCAAAGAATATCACTTTCAGAAAAAACAAGAGACATATCAATAACATGCCACTCTAAAAATGAAATACTTGATTTAGAATCACTAAGTGGCGGAGAACAAGTCAGTGTTGCACTTGCTCTAAGATTAGGAATGGCAAGTTTACTTGGAGCATCAAATCTCAATCTGATGATACTAGACGAGCCTACAACTCATCTTGATGCAGAACGTAAAAAAGCACTTGTTGGAGTATTGTCTCAATTATCAGATATTACAAACATTGGAAAACCTATGCAGTTTATCATAATTACACATGATTCAGAAATATTTGAAGATTCTAATGTTGAAAAAATATACAAATTTGAAACAACAGAGCAAGGAAGTAAAGTAATAACAATTTAAGATAATTTTACTTTACAATAACTTTGCCTGCCATCCAAGGATGCAGCATGCAATAGTAATCATATTCGCCAGGAGTTGTAAATGTAAACTCCCATGTGTTCTTTGGAGTGATCATTCCAGAATCAAATACACCGTCAGATGTTGCATCTTTTCCACTAGTTACAGTGTGTGCAGCAGAATCTGTATTTGTCCAAACTATAGACTCTCCAGAATCAACATTAGCTTGATAAGGCAAAAAGCATTCATTGGTAGTCTCACATCCAGGTGACGATGCACCTTGAGCAATTGTCACCTCTAGTGGACCTGAACGTCTCTCAGTTGGTTCAGATGGTGTTGTCTCTGGTGTTGGTTCTACTTTAGGTTCAACTGGAACTGGCTCTGGAGCTGGTTCTACTTTAGGTTCATCAACTGGTGCAGATGGATTTGGTTCCCCAACTGCAATGTTGTGTAGTTCGTTGAATTTTTCATGTACAATAATCTCTCCACTCATCCAAGGATGAACCATGCAAAAGTACGGATACGTTCCTGCTTTATCAAATGTAAATTTAAAAGTATTTCCAGACATAAACAAACTAGAATCAAACACACCATCAGGTGTTGCATCTTTTCCACTAGTTACAGTGTGTGCTGCAGTATCAGTATTTGTCCACATGACAGTGTCATCAACTTGAATCTCTATTGAATCAGGAGAGTAGCAAGTGGATGTGGTCTCACAGCCAGGTGACGATACACCTTGTGGAATTGAAACATCCACAGTCTTTGGTGCTATTGGCATTGCACCTATTGGTGGATGAGTACCTTCAACAGTAGCACTAACAGAGTAACTCACAGTAAATGGTGTGGTGTTCTTTGTGTGAATTCCAAGTGCGTTACCAGAAAACTCCCAAGAGCCCATCGAGTTTGCAGGATCAACAAATATCAATTCATAGACAGTTTTGCCATCCACACTCCAAGTCTTTGCAGGATGATCATCAGGGCCTATCGGACCTTTTAGTGCAACTAGTTGAATTGGCTCTGATGCAGAATATGAAACAATTCCAGAATAAACATCACTTGATGGTGGTAAGATAATTGCTAACTGGTGTGATTCATGTCCCATTCCAGGATCTGTGACAGATGTAATTGTACCAGTCTTTACAATATCAGACATTGGATTTTCAGTATAATCTACCATG
>DATIFS010000109.1:0-16554 GCA_035455105.1 Nitrosarchaeum sp. | reverse complement strand
CATGGAGCATGTTTTATTTTTTGATGGAGATACAAAGAGGATATCATGGGCAATTCAAACAGATAAATCAATTGTCAAACAAAAAAGGCAACATGTGGAAATTTACTTGAATAAAGTAACAAATATTCAATCAAAATATATCGGATTGCATATTGGGTTATTTTGGGGAGTTGGCATGTTTATCATAAAAAATCAGGATACAGTAAAAATAGCAGTAGATGAAAAACCAATCTTTGAACACCTTTCATTGAATAAAAAAAATAACGATGAATTCATTGACAGAAGGACTTTTTTTATTAGGCAATTTATCAAACAGCGAAAATTAAAAATTCAATACGAATTGATATCGCCAGAAAAAAATTTAGCTATTAAAATAAAATAATGCAAAGGTGCTTAAGACCAAAAACGGAAGTTGTTTGGTGACAGCTCCAATGCACTTCGTATTGTGGATAGGGGAATCAATCATAAAAGAAAGAAGCATTCAATATCGTTGACTATAGTTAAAAATAATTAAAGCGATCATGTTGGATTTGCAAAAGTTTTTCTAGATTTATGTAAATTTTTCATAAAAACCGTAAATTATAGAAACACAAGCATCAAATGAGGAATAAATGAGGATTAGATTTATTTAGCTTAAGAAAAGTCGATGAATTAATTATGGCAACTATAGACAAGGCAGCAATTGCATTTTCTATTGCAATTGTAGCAGTCGGCGTAGGATTCGCATTCTACGGAGGACAAGTTCAAGACAATGCTCCAGCTGTTTCAACTCCTGCAGCTACTAAAACTGTACCAACAACAACTACACAATCAACTCAATTCGGTGCAGATATTGCAGCAAAAGTAAAACAAGAAGCTCCTGCAGAAAAGAAAGTGACAGTGGAAGATAATGTAAAGATGGAAGAAACAAAAACAGTTGTACCAGCTGAAGAACCAGCTGCACCAATTGAAAAATCATCCACACCACAAACAGTAAGTGTGACAATTCCATCTGGAAATTCATCTCCAGGATGTGAAACATCCAATACATGTTTTGTACCATCAGCAGTTACAATCAATGTAGGTGATACTGTAGAATGGACAAATACAGATACAGCAGCACACACAGTAACAAGTGGTAGTCCAGCAGATGGTCCATCAGGAGTATTTGATAGTAGTTTAATCATGGCAAAAGCAGCATTTTCACAAAAATTTGATAAAGCTGGAAGCTATGATTATTTCTGCATGGTACATCCATGGATGACTGGAAACGTTAAAGTGAACTAATCAAAAAAATTCCTTTTTTTCTTATTTTATTTGGTTTTTACGTATTGTTCTATTATATGCAACACCGAATCTATGAGTTTCATCTCTTGCATGTTGTAGAATTTTCAGTGAAGGTTTATCTTTTGAAATTATAATTGAATTTTTTTGGTTGGGAATAAATATTTCTTCATTCTCTTTAGCAAGTGAAATACAATCAAGATGCAATCCCAAAGATTCTAGTGATTTTAGTGCAGCATTGAGCTGTCCTTTTCCACCATCAATTAATATCAAATCAGGTAACTGGGAGTTCTCTTCAAGTAATCGAAGATATCTTCGTTTGATTATCTCACTTATCATGGCAAAATCATCTCTGCCAAAAACTGTTTTAATTTTGAATTTACGGTATCCAGATTTGTTTGGTTTACCATCAATAAATCTGGACATTGAACCTACTGCAAAGTCATCACCGTGATTTGAAATATCGAAGCATTCAATGATGTTAGGAACTGTAGAAAGATGCAGAATTTCTTTTAATTCTATTAAACCAGTATTGCCACCTTTGGAATGAATCAGAGAAATATTTTTTAGAATCAAGTCAATAATGTCTTTTCGTTTACCACGCTGAGGGTAGATTATTTGAACTGGAAATCCTGCCTGCTCAGACAATAATGATTCTAAAAGAGATTTATTTTTAGGAAATTCACTAACAAAAATAAGTCTTGGAATTTTATGTACAGTATAATATTGAAAAAGAAAATTTGAAAAATCATTGTCCCCAACAAGATCAAAAAAGAATTTGTCGCTGTCTCGTATTACACCATTGATCATTCTAAAATTCATCACGGTTACAGTTTGATCTTTGTATCCAACTCCAAAATATTCTTCATCAGAATTTTCAACATATTCCATTTTTTGCTTTGTTTGAAGGCTACCCAATCTGATTAATGTATCACGAATATCCTTTGCACGTTCAAATTGTTGGGATGCAGCGGCTTGTGTCATCTCTTCTTTTAGTTTTTTTACAAAAATTTGAGTTTGATTTTTTCCTTTTAGTACCTCTTCTAATGCAGACACATGTTGAGGGTATTTATCTTGAGCATCTTTGAATTCACATGGTCCTTCACAATTTCCTAAGTGGTACTCAAGACAAACTTTTTTTGGTAATGTTTTACAGATTCTAATTTGAAATGCTTTTCGTAAAGTACCAATAGTGAGAAGTTTAGAGCTGCCTTGCATAAATGGACCGAAAATTTTTCCACCACCTAAAAATTTTCCATCACGGGTTCTTCTTGCAACAAGCAACCTTGGATATTTTTCATTGGATATTCTAAGATATGTATAACGTTGCTGGTCTTTTAGTTCAATGTTAAATTTAGGTCGATGTTTTTTTATCATATTAGATTCTAAAAGAAATGCCTCACTTTCATTATCAGTTAAAACAAATTCAACATCAGAAATGTTTTCTACTAGTTTTTGTGTTTTATAATTTTGATTTTTTAAAAAATATGATCTCACACGTTTTTTTAGATTCTTTGCCTTACCAATATAGATAATTCTTCCATCAAAATCTTTCATCAAATAAATGCCAGGATTTGATGGAATGTGGATTTTTGAAATATTGAAAGTCATGATAGTATATTATTTTAATAATTTTTTGAGATATTTGCCAGTATAGCTTCCTGGGGATTTTGCAACCTGTTCAGGCGTACCTACTGTAACTATTTGTCCACCCTCATCTCCCCCTTCAGGTCCCAAATCAATTAACCAATCAGAATTTTTAATCACATCCAAATTGTGTTCAATCACAAGAACCGTATTTCCAAGATTTACTAGTCTATTTAGTACATCAAGTAATTTTTGAACGTCGGCAAAATGTAAACCAGTTGTAGGCTCATCAAGAATGTAAAATGTTTTGCCTGTACCTCTTTTAGATAGCTCAGATGCAAGTTTCACTCTTTGTGCCTCTCCGCCAGATAATGTGGTAGATGATTGTCCTAATTTTATGTATCCTAATCCAACATCAAAAATTGTTTGTAGTTTTCTTTTAATCGAAGGGATATTCTCAAAAAACTGTAACGCTTCGTAAACTGTCATATCTAGAATATCTGAAATATTTTTTCCCTTATACAAAACTGAAAGAGTTTCAGAGTTGTATCTTTTTCCTTTACATTCATCACATTTTACATAAACGTCAGATAGAAACTGCATTTCAATTTGTTTTACACCATCACCATCACATGCAAAACATCTACCATCAGCTACATTAAAGGAGAATTGTCCCATAGAATATCCTCGCTCTTTTGATAATTCTGTATTTGCATACAATTCTCGTATATGAGTAAATACACCAATGTATGTAGCAGGATTAGAACGGGGAGTTCTACCAATTGGTGATTGGTCTATTGCAATTACCTTATCTATGTTTTCAAGACCTAAAATTTCAGTGTGACTTCCAGATTTTACATTAGAATTATAAAAATGATTTTCAAGGGATTTTAGCAAAATATCATTAATCAGTGTAGATTTTCCAGAACCGGATACACCAGTTACAGAAACAAAAAGACCTAATGGAATTTCCACATCAATGTTTTTAAGATTATTTTCAGATGCGCCTTTTATAATCAATGAGCCAGAAAGATTACGTATTTTCTCATCTAATTTTATCAGTGAGTTATTTTTCAAATAAGTTCCAGTGATGGATTTATTGCTGTTGAGAATTTGATTAATTGTTCCCTCAAATACAACATTTCCTCCATGAACACCTGCACCTGGACCCAAATCCACTATCCAGTCTGAATTTCGCATAATTTCTTCGTCATGCTCCACTACAATGACAGTGTTTCCAAGATTTCGTAGTTTTGTGAGCGTTTTGATTAAGCGTTCATTATCACGTTGATGTAATCCAATAGTGGGCTCATCAAGAACATACAAAACACCTGTAAGGTTTGAGCCAATCTGAGTTGCTAATCGAATTCTTTGAGATTCGCCTCCAGACAAAGTAGAGCTTAGTCGATTTAAAGTAAGATAGTTCAATCCAACATTCATTAAAAATTCTAATCTTTCTTTAATTTCTTTTAAGATGTCTCTTGCAATATATTGTTCGTTTTCAGTCAACTTTAAAGTAGCAAAAAAATCATAACATTGATCAATAGATAGATCACATACATCCATTATCCCTTTATCATTTATCTTTACTGCGAGGGATTCAGGTTTTAATTTTTTTCCATTGCATACAGTACATGGGGTATCTCGCATGAATTGTTTTAACCATTCACGTTTTGATTCAGAATCAGTTTCCATAAAAGAACGCTGAAGATTAACTAATACTCCTTCAAAGGCATCAGTATATTGCCAAGAAGAGTCACCTGATTTGGAGCGATATTTAAAATCAATTAGATCATTTGACCCATGTAAGATTATTCGAAGATGTTTTGGTGCAATTTTTTCAATTGGAGTCATTAAATCAAAACCAAATTTATTGCCAACTGCTTTTAATGCCTGTTTTCTAAATGCAGAAAATCTTCCACTCCATGGAACAATTGCACCATCTAAAATGGATTTACTTTTATCTGGAATGACAAGATCTGCATCAAATTCCATTTTTACACCCAATCCATTACAAGCCTTACACATTCCAAATGGAGAATTAAATGAAAAAGTCCTAGGTTCTAGCTCACCAATGGTCAATCCACAGTAAGGACATGCGTTGTTTTGGGAGAAAATTTTTTCAGATTTTTCAGAAGATACCATGACATCGCCTTTTGATGCCTTGATTGCAGTTTGTATTGCCTCAAATAATCTAGACCTTTCAGATTTTTCAGTTTGTATTCTATCCACCACAATCTCAATGTTGTGCCATTTCTGCCTATCAAGTGCTGGGAATTCTTCATCTAGGCTCAAAATCTCACCATCTAAACGGATTCTGGAATATCCATCTTTTTTTATTTGTTCAAATAATTTTTCATATGTTCCTTTTTTCCTTTGAATGATTGGAGATAAAATCAAGATTTTTTGCCCTAAAAAGTCTTTGAGAATAGAATCACAGATTGTTTCAATAGATTGACTAGAAATTTTTCTAGAACAATTAATACAGTATGGAACACCAATTCGTGCAAAAAGCAATCTCATATAATCATAAATTTCTGTTGTGGTTCCAACAGTAGAGCGGGGATTCTTACTGGTAGTTTTTTGTTGAATTGATATTGCAGGTGAGAGTCCTTCAATAGAGTCAACATCTGGTTTATCCATCATTTCAAGGAATTGTCTTGCATAAGCAGAAAGAGATTCAACATAACGTCTCTGGCCTTCAGCATAAATAGTATCAAAAGCCAAAGTAGATTTTCCAGAGCCAGATAATCCACTGATTACAACAAGTTTGTTTTTTGGAATATCAACGTCAATATTTTTAAGATTGTGATGTCTTGCACCACGAATTTTTAATTTATTTTCTACCATCTTTGAATTTAATCTCTTTTTCCAGTCTTTTTATTCTATCTCGACATTCAATTGCTCGTTCAAAATCTAATTCTTCAGAATATTTTTTCATTTGAGATTCTAATTCAATAACATCAGTAGCCAAATCATGTATTGATTTTAGTTTAGATTCATCTAATGTTGTTACTTGTTCAGGAACGGATTTCATAATTGTTTGTGGAGTTATATTATGTTCCTTGTTGTATTGTATTTGTTTTTCTTTACGTCTATTTGTCTCAGATATTGCATTTGACATTGATTTTGTAATGTTATCTGCATACATAATCACTGAACCATTTACATTTCTTGCAGCCCTTCCAAATGTTTGAATCAAACTCGTAAAATTTCTCAAAAACCCTTCCTTGTCTGCATCTAAAATAGCTACCAATGAAACCTCAGGAATATCCAGCCCTTCCCTTAACAAATTAATTCCAACTAAAACATCAAATTCCCCTAGACGCAATTGCCGAATCAATTCGGTTCTTTGCAATCCTTCGATTTCAGAATGCATGTATCTTACCCTAACATCTTTTTTTGAGAGGTATTCAGCAAGATCTTCAGCCATTCGTTTGGTTAATGTTGTGACTAAAACACGCTCATTTTTAGCTGCTCTTTTAGAAATTTCTTGAATAAGATCATCCATTTGATTTTTGGTAGGCTTAATCTCTACTAATGGATCAAGCAATCCTGTAGGTCTAACTAATTGTTCTGCTATTTGAGTAGATATTTTTTTTTCATAATCACTTGGAGTTGCAGATACAAAAATAGTATTTTTCAGATAGCCTTCGAATTCTTCAAATTTCAAGGGTCTATTATCATACGCACTAGGTAGACGAAAGCCATATGTTACTAATTCCTTTTTTCTCGAATAATCGCCTTTGTACATCCCGTGTAGTTGTGGCAATGTAACATGAGATTCATCAATTACTAGCAAATAATCATCACCAAAAAAATCCATCAAACAAAATGCTTTCTCACCAGGTTGTCTTCCATCAAAATGTCTAGAATAATTTTCAATTCCAGAGCAATATCCCAATTCTTCGATCATTTCTAGATCATATTTTGTTCTCATTTCCAGTCTCTGTTTTTCTAATTCGTTTAATTCAGGTAATCTCCTTTCCAATTCATCTTTAATTGAAAGTACAGCTTTTTCTCTAATATCTTTTGCAATCAAATAGTGTTTTGCTGGAAAAATTTTCATTTGATTGATTTTACGTTTTTCTTTAAGTGAGATGTTATCAAGCAATGTAATTTTTTCTACATCATCTCCAAACATCGAAATTCTTACAATATCTTCAGAGTATGCAGGTACAATATCTATTGTGTCACCTTTTACACGGAAGTTACCAGGTGCTATCTCTACATCATTTCTTTCATATCTTGCATCAATGAATTTTTTGATTAGATCACTTCTTTTTATTATATCTCCAGCATTAATTGTAATTGCAAGATCATCCCAATCTTTAGGATTACCAAGAGAGTAAATACAAGATACTGTTGAGACAATAATTGTAGGTTCTCCCGAGAGGAGCATTGCAGTTGCCTCTAGTCGTAATTTTTCAATTTTTTCATTGATTTGTGTATCTTTTTCAATGTAAGTGTCTGTTTGAGGGATGTAGCTTTCAGGTTGATAATAATCATAATATGATACAAAATAGCCTACATTGTTTTTTGGGAAAAACTGTTTTAATTCAGAGTATAACTGTGCTGCCAAAGTTTTGTTATGAGAGATAACCAGAGTGTTTTTTCCTGTTCGTGCAATAACATTTGCAATAGAAAATGTTTTTCCGCTACCAGTAACACCAAGCAATGTCTGAATCGTTCGTTTTTTTACACCTTCAACTAATACATCAATTGCTTGCGGTTGATCACCAGTAGGTTCAAACTCAGATACCAATTCAAATTTATTAATTTGTTGCAACAAGTACAATCATCTAAAACTGAACTTATAGCTAACGGATACAGAATAAAAACAAAAGGTCAATGATAAACACATCATATTAAGAAATAATCGATGTGATTAAATCTAACTACTACATATAAAAAAAATATTCATGGTGATAAAATTTGACAGATGTTAATAAAGAATACAAAGAAACTATGCAAGAAACACTACTAGAATTAAAAATCAAGGCAACCAAAATACTTAAGAAAATAAAAGAGGAAACTAAAAAACCAAAAATCAAATTTTAAAAGTAAAATAATCAAATTCTAAAACAAAATCAGACAAATTCTACCATATAGGATCATCAACCATTTTTAATCCATTACTAGTTATCTCAAATCCCATGATATTCAAAGTTTTTATTGCGGTGGGGGAATTTTTTGCAAGTATTTTTTTTGCTAAATTCACTCTATTCTCAACACGTATGTGTTGTCCAATTTTGTATTTTCCGTAAAGTGTGTCAGGGATCACTTTGATCACAGCTACGCCATCTAAAACTTTCATAGTAGGCTGAATTGGCTCATATTTTCCCTCAGGTTGGTATTTTTCCATAAGACCATTTAGTGCAAGGGTTTTTTCTTTCTTATCTGACACAAGCATTGCTTTTCCCTTGATTACCACACTTATGTATAGGGTATCTGCAAGTGATGCATCTTTTGGATCTTCAAAATAAGATGGTAAAAACTCCAATTCTCGGTCAACTTCAAATCCAACTTTGTTGTTTCGATGTATGTTCTCAATTTTTTCGCCTTTGATATGAGAATGCATGTATATCGAATTATTTAGATAAACAAAATTCATTGGAATTATCTGAGGATACCCATTTTCATCAATACTGGAAATTCGTCCTACATGTTCTTGATTCAAAAATTCCTGAATTTTTTGTTGTGATTTTATTTGTAAAATTCCGACTAACTGCAATAATTGTAGTGCTATTAATAATATTATAAATCCAGATCATAAATCGCTAAAATATAAGAAAGATAGAGAAAAATCATGGATGATCCTTATCTAAATAATTTAAAAAATGAATTTAGAGAATATTCAACAGATCTAAAAATATTACAAAAAAAACTCTTAAAATCAAATTCGTCAGAAGAACAATCAATCATTATAAAAAAAATAGACATAATTGCAAAAGAGATGGAAAAAAATCAGAGACAGGCAACCAAAGTAACAAAATCCAGATTAAAGGAGAAAACTAAATCAAATAGAGCTTCTCGTATTGATTAAAATTCCTAAAATATGAGATAGTTAGAGGTAAAGGATTGGACGAGAAAGAAGAAGAGATGTATAGAAATACGATGGCGGCTCTCAAAGTTTTAGAAGAATGGGGAAATAATTCTAGATTTATTTGGTTTAGAGAATTACATAGAATTACAGATATTGAAAAAGGAGTACTAAGAAATATTCTCAATGATTTGAAAAAATCAAAAGAGATTCAAGAGATGCATGGTACAAACAACAGGATATTTTTTTGTCTAAGGAAATACTATAAAAAATGTCATGATGTTGAATTTAGATTCAAAGGAAAACCAATTATGCTCAGAGATGGAAGTAAAGTCAAAATAATTCAGGGGGAAACAAATGCCACTGCACGTACAAGAAAAAGAATAGAAAAACAACAAAAAAGACGAGAGGTAAAATCACGTAATAGAATAAAAAGTAAAAACAGACGACCGCATAAGTCATAAATTAATTAGAATTAAAATCATTCAGTTTTTCTGTGCATGAAATTGTATTCAGCGCGTTTTAGTTTTGCAGATTCTGATACATCTTCAGCCATATCATACAAGTGATGAAGATCCAAACCAGATACTATTTCATCTTCTTTTTGGTCTTCCAGAGTCAACTCAAGATTTGATAAAATATCAATATTTTCTTCCAGAATTTTTAAGCATCTTTCTATTGCTTCAGGAAGATCTTCATCCATACAACTAAACCAAGTAAGAGGTAAGGTAAATGATTTTCTATGTCTAAAATAACTTATTTCTGCAGTTTTTCACGCAGGTAAGGCATAACATGGCTTGCAAATTTGTCAATTGAGCCAAAATAGTTTTTGCCCCAGAATCGAATTACAAAGTGATTCACACCTGCTTTCATAAATCGTTCAAATGTTGGAATGATATCGTCTGGGGTACCTACAGCAGTTGATGAGCGAGCAATTTTATCTGGAATTTTTGTTGCAGCTTCTCTCATCTTGACAATCCAAGATTGGTCAGACATGGAATATTCTGTAAAGTATTTTACAAAATCAAATCCTTCAATTTCTTTAATGCCATGGACACGTAATACTTCAGGTTTAAACAAACTTACTTTTACAGCTTCTTTCATTTTTGCCCAAGATTCTTCAGCATCTTCTGAAAAGTAGACATCAATATCCAAAGCATATTGGAAGTTATCTTTTTCTTGTTGCGTTCTGTTATGATTATTCATTGATGTTTGAATTTGCTTGGCATGATCTTCAAATAATTCTGGAGTGTAACCGATTGGCAACCATCCATCTCCTAGTTTTCCTGTAAGTTCTAAAGTACGAGTACCACCTGATGCCATATATGTTGGCGGATGAGGTTTTCGAATTGGCGGTGCTTGAAGGCATGCACCTTCTAATTTGTAATATTTACCGTTATAGTCTACAGTGTGATCAGGAGTTGAACCATACAAGATTTTGATAACTTGAATTTGTTCTTCCCATTTAGAAACTGGTTTTTCAAAAGGAATACAAAATTCTTTTAGGTTCTGAGCTTCACCTGCACCTATCCCCAAAATCGCCCTACCTTTTGAAACTCTATCAAGGGTAATTGCAGCTAATGCTATGTTTGATGGATGTCTTCTAATTGCGTCAGTTACACAAGTTCCCAATTCAACATTATTTGTAACTGCAGCAATTGCGGACAACATCACCCAAGGATCTAATACAATGGCATTTCTCCATTGAGGAACGTTTGTGTGATCCATGTAGAAAATAGAATCATAGCCAGTTTTATCAGCAAGCATACAAGCAGTTAAAATTTGATCTTCAGAATATCCTGCTCGTGCGACATTTAATCCATTTTGAATACCGAACTTTAATGGTTTTTCAGTAATCATACATTTAGGCTACAACATCAGCATAAATAAGTTTAGTCAAAACTGTGAATTTTACTGTTTATTAATAAAATAGAAAAAAAGTAAAAATCTTGTTGGTTTTTACAGATTTCCGGATTTAATATCTTCCAGACATTTGATGACGTCTTGTTTAGTTATTGGGATCGGATTTGGATCCAAGTGGCCCCTATCAGTCATCACGGTATCTGCTGCGGTAGAGACATCAGCTTTTAGAGTGAGTTTTTCAAAGCCAAGTTTTTTCATAGCTTCTTTGAATCTATCGTAGAAGATTGATTTGTTATGCTTGTGTGCAACTGTAGTGCAAGAAGACAAAGAGTAACCATGTGGTATTCCTTCATTTGAGAATACATATGATAATGCATGTCCAAGTGTAGTTGAACAGTTTCCAAATCCAATACCAGATAGCATTGAGCCATAAGGATAGTTTTCAGGTTTGTTATTCATTATTGCATCGTATAGAATTTCAAATGCTTGCTTACACATTGTTTTTGTAAAGTCATTACCAAGTTTGCTGTCATAGCCCTCAGTTGCTTGAGCACATGCATCACAGACAGAACTGTTGATGACTTGTTGAGGCGTACCATCCATAAAATATGAATCCACCACAGCCATATCAGCAAGAAATCTGTCTTCACGCAACAATTTCTTCTTTCCATCAAATTTCAAAACACAATACGTTGTCATTTCAGCTCCAGTTCCAAATGTAGTTGGAATCAAAATTTTTTCTTTTTTCATTTCAGGTGCAGCATATTTTACTACATCCATTGAACTTCCTCCACCCAATCCAATTAAGACTGAGGGATTCTTATCTTTGAATTGTGAAATAACTGTATTGACATCTTCAATTGATGGTTCAGGTGTCACTTTATCATACAGCATATAGTCCTTAATTCCCATTTTGCCAAGCCATTTATCAGAGAGTTCTGGAGGAACGGTTGTGACAACTAGGGCATTTTTAGGATATTCTGTTTCACCAAGTGCATTTTTTCCAAAATTAATAATTTTTGGAATACGTACTGTATACATGAATCAAAGTCATCATTGATTATTATTATATCTTGCAGTAAGGGGAAGTAACATATGATTATTCAAAATTATGAAGATTTAGCAACGTCAGAAAAGAAAAGAGAGTGTTTGGATATTTTAGAGGCAGGACTAAGAGCTGCAGACCCTGAGAACATCATGCCAAAATTTGTCACCTCAGAGGAAATCAGAATTGATGGGAATATTATCAAATTAAGAGATTTTTCTAATATTTACACAGTGGCATTTGGAAAAGCTGGTGATTCTATGACAAGAGCGATAAATGCTATAATTCCAATTAAAAGTGGAATCATAGTGATTCCAAAAGGATCTAAATCAAAAATCAAAGGTAAGAAATTCCAGATTTTCAATTCTGGTCATCCAAAACCAGATAAAACTAGCATAAAAGCTGCAAAAGAAGTAACAAAGTTTCTTCAAAATAGAAGAAATGGGGAACTGACAATATTTCTTGTTTCAGGCGGGGGATCATCATTGCTTGCAATTCCAGATGATATAACATTAGAGGATAAAATTTACGTGACAGATTTATTGTTAAAATCAGGAGCCACCATTCAGGAATTTAATTGCATTAGAAAACATTTATCAAAAATAAAAGGAGGCAGACTTGTTGAAAACATCAAATGCCAAGGAATAGGACTTGTGATGTCAGATGTTGAAGGGGATGATCTTTCATCTATTGCATCAGGAACAACATACATGGATAATACAACTTTTCTTGATGCATTGAATATAATCAACAAATACAAATTAAAAAATAAAATTCCATTGGAGATAATGCGAAGATTTGAAGATGGGTTTAAAGGAAAAATTCCGGAAACGCCAAAAAATGTAAAGATATCAAATTACATTATTGCAAATAACAAAGATTGTCTAAAAGCAATGGAATTAAAAGCAAAAGAGATAGGGTACAAAGTTAAGACAATACAAATATTTGGAAACATAAAAGATGCTACAAGAACAATTATGGAAAACATGCCAGAGGAGAAGAGATGTCTAATTTTTGGTGGTGAAACTACTGTAGAAGTGATTGGAAAAGGATCAGGTGGAAGAAATCAAGAATTGGTTTTAAGAATTTTAAAGAATTCACAGAATTTAAAAAAAATAATCATCGCATCGATGGGGACAGATGGAATTGATGGGAATACACTTTTTGCAGGAGCGATAACTGAAAACATCAAAATAGAAGAATCTATAATCAAAGAATTTTTAAAAAATAGTGACTCTGGAAGGTTTTTTCAAAAACAAAAAAGTAACATCAAAACTGATTTTACTCACACTAATCTTATGGATATTGGCGTAATATTGAAGTAAGTTTAACTACAAATAGATTGTTTTTCTGTTTTTGATTGCTCTTTTCGCATTTTAGATATTACTGCAGCTAATTGGGCATCATGAATTTCATCAAGAGTTTCACACATGTTAAAAAATACATTTTACAGATACTTAAACAGTTACTAAATATCCATAAATAATAATTGAAAAATTTTTGATGGCTGTTTAAACTGCTTACATAAAACAAACAAATTTTTAATTAAAAACAGGCTTGCTTGAAATACCTTAATCGACATGATATATTATGAACAAAAAAAGTGTTGCTGAATGTGAAGAACCGTCATGTATATGCAAATGCCATGAGAGATCAGATTATAGAAGGAGAAGGATAAGAGGATAGATAATGGAGATAGCATATATTTTGATTCAGTGTGATTTAGGTTCTGAAGAACAAATCATTAATGAGATTATGAAGATTCCAGAAGTAAAAGAAGTGAGAGGAACATATGGGATTTACGATGTTTTTTGCAAAGTGCAATCAGATACAAAAGATTCTCTTGATCAAGTGATTACCACTAAAATCAGAAAGATTCAAAAAATTCGTTCAACAATTACTTTGCATTACATTCCATCACAAGGTGGCAAATAGATGTTAGAAAAACAATTTGATCCAGATTTATTGTATAATAGAGTAGTCCATTACTACATGGATAAAAAAGGGTATTCTAAAGACAAGGCAAACGCAATAGCACAGGCAGTAGTAAAAAGAGAATCACAGAGAAGAATATGCAAAAATGAAAAGTGTAAACATTTCTCACATGATCACATTAGAAATTCTGAAACATGTTTGGTTTTAGATTGTGATTGTGGAAAATTTACAAGTTAGATAAAATCATCAAGAGAGTTTTCACGTAATGGTTGTGCATAGATTCCAATTTTTTGAAGGTGTTCTGCAAATTCCTCAACAAATCCATGGATGGTATAGACATGTTCTGCCCCTGAGCGTAAAACTACATCCATTAGCTCATTAAAATCACAGTGGTCACTCATTGGAATTGAATAATCAGATCGTCTTCCAAATGAAAATCTTGTAGATTGAGCCCAACCACTAAAACCAATAGTAACTGCACCATATTTTGATTTCATATCTTTAAGAAATGGATTCTTTTCAGACATTAATGGTGCTATCATCACCCATGGTTTTTTGGATAGCAATCCATTTTTTTCTGCTTCAGTATGACCGATTCCATTATTTAGAGAAATACCTAATTTCTGATGAAGATCATTCATCAGCTTTACAGAATCATGAAAGTAGAGAGGACCCCAGTGTCCAAAAAGTTGGGTAATGGTTTGAGCTTTTCCTAACTGGTAACCCAATAAAATGACAGGAACACCTTTTCCATAAAGTTCTGAAATTAATTCATTTACTTGTTTTTGCATTTCTTCTAATTTTGGAAAAACAAATTCGGGCAAACCAAAAGTACATTCTGTGATCAGTGTTTTGCATTTTGGTATAACGGCACCTTTTAGAAATCCACGATTTCTTGTACAAATATCACCAGTATAGAAAATATCATCAAAAAGCAAACCCTTCGCACCTAGAATATGACCACTGTCAATTAAAGAGAAATTATCGATGCTTTGGACATTATTTTCCATCTTAAAGCCTCTAAGATTTGCAATTTCACTTGTCTCAAGTGATGTAAGTATTGTTCCTCCATTTTTTGATGGAAGGTGATCAGAGTGTGCATGAGATACAAAATTCACACCTGTTGAATCAACATTTTTTGGATCCAAGCATACTCGTCTTCCATTAATTTCACAGAGAATTCCATTTTTTGTCATTCTAATTTTTTGAGTCATTATCAAATAAAATAATCAAATTTGTTATAAATTACAGGTTTGACAATTATGAACTATAGATTAATCTATTTTCAAACAAATTGAATAAAGATGGGGCTCAGACGCCGTATTATTGTTAATTTAAAACCACATACATTAATTGTGGGTTTGATTTACTATGGAGCAGTTGCTGAATTTAGGAATTTTAATTTCAGGCCGTGGTAGCAACATGGAATCCATTTTAAAATCAATAAAGCGTAAAAAAATTCCCATAAATCCGGCCATAGTTATATCAAACAAGCCAGATGCTAAAGGATTAGAAATTGCACGTAGGTTGGGAGTGAAAACAGAGGTAATCGACAGCAAAGAGTTCAAAGGAAATAGATGGGAATATGATAAAAAAATAATATCATCTCTAGAAAAACACGGAGTCACACCAAAAAATGGGCTGGTATGTTTAGCAGGATTTATGAGAATAATTAGTCCAGAATTTGTAAAAAAATATAAAAATAGAATTATCAACATTCATCCAGCTTTGCTTCCTGCATTTCCAGGATTAGATGCACAAAAACAGGCAATAAACTACGGTTCAAAATATTCAGGATGCACTGTCCATTTCGTAGATTCAGGAGTAGATACAGGACCAATAATCCTACAATCAGTAGTTAAAATAAAAAAAGGAGATACGGAAAAAACATTATCCAAACGTATTTTGAAAAAAGAACATCAGACTTATCCGGAAGCCGTTAGATTATTTGCAGAAAAGAAGATAAAAATTTCAGGCAGAAAAACAATAATTAGCTAAGTATCAGGTCCACCAAAAAAATACAAGACGATTAATTCTTTTGAATTACTATGAAAATTATGGGGTACTTTTTTTCCTACAAAATACATTTTGTTTTCAGAAACAGAGTAATCCATATCATTAATTTTTAAAAATCCATCACCTTTGAGAATAAAATAAACCTCATCACTATCATGTGGTTCTTGTGTATCTTTTTCTCCAGATTGTAACACTAAAACACCTGCAGCTAAATTTTCATTATTGATAAAAGTGTGAAAGTAATTGTTACTTTTTTTAATTTTTTCAATATATGCGTCTATATCAAAAACAGTTTTCATTCTATTGTGAAACTACGGTGAAGAATCTTGGTTCAGGTAATCGTTCCATGTAGGATGCAGCTGTCGAATGAAGTTTTTCATGTTCCGGGCTTTGATGCATTTTGCTAAATTTTTCAAGATCTTCAAATTCAACCAATACACGATGTTTGCCATCTTTAGTTTCTAATAGTCGCCTATTTACAAATCCATCAAACTTTGATACTATTTTGTTTGATTCAGAAAACCATTTTTTAAAATCACTAACAGATTCAGGTTTAATTTGAATGTCAGATATTACTATAAACATAAAATTACTTTGATATAGTCACATAACTTCTTTTCTAAGATTATCAAATTGGAATTAACAAATTTCAAGGATTAAATATCTACAAATAAGAAATATTATTAATGACAGGCATCAAAATTGATGGAAAAGAGATTGCTCAGTCTGTAAAAGACAGGGTAAGAAAAGCTGTCGATGAATTAAAAAAGCAAGGAGTAGCACCATGTTTGGCAACAATTCT
>DATIFS010000108.1:0-14369 GCA_035455105.1 Nitrosarchaeum sp. | reverse complement strand
TAAAATATTTTCAAAAATTCATAAAAAATACAAGACTCCATACATGGCACTAGCAATACAAGGAATCGTCGCATTTATTCTCTCAATATTTGGGGGAATAACAGAATTAATTTCATTTTCTGTCTTTAATATGGCAATTATGTACATTTTTGTTTGTTTATCACTTTTTGTCTTAAAAAAAGAACATGAAACAAAGTTTATGGGGCAAAAAATACTGCCTCTACTTGGAATATGTATATGTGGATTTTTGATTTATTTTACATCTGTTTTTGATAAAATTATAGGATCTGTTTTTATTATTTTAGGAATAATTATTTATTCAGTTTTCTACAGAAAAACAAAATTTAATTCTTCAACCTAAAAAAGGTGCATACCCATCTGTAATTGCTTTCGTATCGGGTTTCTCGGTTTTAAAATCTGATGTATCTTTAACTCACAAAAATAATCTGATCGTAAAATAATTACTGATTTACTATATCTTTTCTCCAAACAATTCCTGACATTTGGGGCAATAATCACCAATCTCTCCATTCGAAAGTGTTGTGTGTATCAGTTCTATTTCCTTGTGGAGTGGACAAGTATTTTTCACTTCAAATAACCATTATTGAAAATTGTATATGAGATTATATGCAAATGTGAAACTATAATCGACATGGTGAGTAAGCCAATCCTAATTGGAATCATAATTGGTGTGTTTTTTGCAGGTTTGGGTATTGGATATGCAGTTTTACAGTTTGGACAACCAAATTATTCTAACATGACGCCTCAACAAATGCAACAAATGATGAATGATCCAAAACAAATGACACAGTGGCACCAAACCATGATGAACAACCCTCAAGCTATGAGCAACTGGATGAACACCATGATGCAAAATCCAAACATGATGAATCAATGGATGGGAACCATGATGAATAATCCAAATTTTCAGCAACAATACATGGGACCTTGGATGATGATGAGAGATCCACAGTTTATGCAACAGATGAGAAATCAGTGGTATCAAGGAGTAAATCTTGAAAACTCCGCAGTACAAACAGATCAAGTATCGATACTTGCTGATACTTGGCAATACCAATCCACAAAAGCATTTTCACCATCGGTGATCAAGGTGTCGTCTGGTACAACGGTTACGTGGAAAAATGATGATCAAATAATTCATACTGTAACAGATCTTGGAAATAGTTTTGATTCTGGATTTATTCAAGCAGGTCAAACATGGAATTACAAGTTTGATTCAAAGAACACATACTATTACTTTTGTAGTATTCATCCGTGGATGAGAGGCGCTATTATAGTATCTTAGAAAGATTTTTCTTTTTTTATTTATTATTTTTTGATGATTTTTTACTCTAGATAGAGTCAAATGGCGACGACCTTGTCTATACCCCAAAACTAGAATGCTCCCGTCGGGATTTGAACCCGAGATCACTGCCTTGAGAGGGCAGTATGCTTAGCCGGACTACACCACAGGAGCTTGTTCAAAAACAATCTCAGTCTCAATTTAAAGGAAATGTTTTGACAATGAATCCATTGGTAAAAATTAGTAAGTTTGTTGCTTTATACAAAATTTAAAATGAATAATTTTATGGATTTAAAAAAATTAATCGAGGAACAATCATTGATGAGTTCACCTGTTGGTTTAGGAGGGTGTAGAACAACTGACTCTTTCTTTGATTCCTGTGATTATGATCTAACAGTATTTGATGATAAATCAGAATCAGATCAAATTATTTTCTATGATGACAATTTTGTGACAATTCATCATGGGTCATTAAAAGAAACGAAATCTAATATTCTTGTAAAATATGATGGAATGCAAATAATTCATGATGAGTCATGGGAACTTCGAATGTTTCTGTCAAAAATTAAAGAAAAACAGTTGACACTTTACAAAGACTATGCAAAAAATTGCCTATTCGATTCTCTTTTTTATTGTGAAAAGACTAAAGAAGCAATAAAAACTTCTAATGTTTTTTCATCCTGCTGGCAAATATGTGCATCTTATTTTTTGGCCGATGCTATTTGTTTGCTAAATCTGTATAGGCCAAACCCAACACACACATTAGATATTATGCGAAAATTTGAAAAAAATCCAATCAATGAGCAAATTTCCACAGTAACACAAACTGTAGGAATTGAAAGAGCGACTCCCTTTCTGTTGGAAAGAATACTGAAATCAACAATTGGGTTTTCTGATTTGATAGAAAATAACAACCATTCAAAAATCATTCAACAAAAACATGATTTATTTGTAAAAAATTCCATGTTGTCTGATTGTTATTTTTACCTAGGATATGTTAACAGAGATAACTTTGTAAAAATTAAAGACAATATTGACCGCCAATCAGATCTTTTTCATATTCTAAAGGTCGCCTTTGACATTGAGGCTGATTCCAATTTACTTGAAAATAACGTAAAATTTATTCAAAAATCCTGCACTTCTATACTTGGCCTCCTTTCTAGTGCGTAGTTTTCTAAAGTTTTGTACTAACATTTTAAAATAAGTAATATCAATGCGTACTATGACAGATCAAGCATGTGGATGCGAAGCAGACAGCGGCGATCCAACTTATTCCTGTGATTGTGATATGCAAGGTCATTGTATATGCAGCGCAGATTGCAAATGTAAAACTGACGTTTGTAGAGAAGCAGTTAAACAACTGTAAATAGTTGTTTTAATTTTATTTTTTCTTTTTAATTATTATTCTTCTTCTTCAATTCCCCATGACTTTACTAATTCTTTTTGGAATTTGTCTGATTGTTTTTCATCTAGTGCAAATCCACAATTCTTGTGAGTTGGAACTACAGTCATTCCGTCAAGCTTGAATTCAACTTCATACAAGTGAACTTTTGAACACTCACACATTATGAAATTTCTAGAATTTTCCTCTATATTTGCTTATTTGAATTATCTCTTACTAGTGAATTTTAAAATTATTGGAATAACCTTTAACTAGGGAATTTTGCAATTATTAGTGTGAATCAGATTCTATTTGTATCTGCATTTTTGCTTGTTCTGTTTAGTCTTGGATTTTCACATCTTTCTTTTGGCCAAGATCGTCAATCAGCTGGCGGTGTTAATGTAGAAGGCTCTTGGTATTTGGGTGAAGGTCTCAAAGCTGGAGATTATTTTGAATATAATCTATGTCAATTAGATCTTCATGATTGTGCACCTATCACATTGAAAATGTGGGTAAAGGGTTTAGTACAACATGGTACTGAAAAATTATGGGATACCGAAGTTGTAGTCATTGATGGCAATAAAATAGTCAAAGGTGCAATAGGACTTGGTGAAACTGCTCCTGAACCAATAACCTTTGATGAGCCACTTCATGATTATGCTATTGCATTCAAATCTTCATTATCTTGGTTGTCTGCTTTTGCTACTGGAAATCAAAATGATCTGATTCATGGACCAAAAGAATTCAAAGATGCAGCTTGGGGAAAGATAGGTGCAATTGGTGGGTCTCAATTAATTCCATTAAGAACAGAAAAAATATACACTCCAGCAGGATCTGTCGATACTGTCGTTGTTGGTTGGTATAGCGGTAACAATAATGAAATCTGGATATCTGATGGTTTTCCTTTTCCTGTTAAAGCACTAACTTATGCATGGGTTACAACAGGCATTGCTCCTGTTATGTATCAATTTGAATTACAAAAATATCAAGAGCATGTCGTAAATGATCCTTTTGCAAATGTTGAGTCAACAGTTTCAAAAACTGATTTGCTAAAATGTACTACAAATTTCTATGAATATACAAGTGGTCGTCAATCTACAAATACACATACCATGATGATTCAGTACAATTATTCTCCTAAAGTGCCAATTGAAGGTTGTTTTATTGATTGGAAAATTAACTTTATGAACAAATACAATGATGTAGAATTTGTTGATCAAGTTCATTATGATATTTGGGTTATAGATAACAATGGTAATAGATTGCGTTCATATGCACAAGATATTGGACGTGCAGATCTGTTTAATGGATTTGGTCAAGCACATGTTCTTCTTCCAATAAAAGAAAAGGCAGGATTAGTTCATTATATAATATTTGTTCATGGTACAGGACCTGAAAGCGATGTCCCTGATGCATCAATGGGTGGATATGCTGCCATTGATGTTCAAATTGCAGAAAATCCTCTTCTTGCAGGAGTAAATGACAATGCATCTAAAATCCCATCATGGATTAAAAACAATGCTGGATGGTGGAAAGAAGGTAAAATTGATGATAACTCCTTTGTTCAAGGAATACAATATTTAATTAAACAAGGAATAATGAAGATTCCGCCAACTACTCAAGGTGCAGGCTCTGCAAACAATTCAATCCCATCATGGATTAAAAACAATGCTGGTTGGTGGGCAGAAGGCTCAATTGATGATAACTCCTTTGTTCAAGGAATACAATTTTTGATTCAAGAAGGAATAATGAAGATTCAACTACCTTCATCTGCACCACCTTCAGGCTATCAACCTGAAACTCCATTTGGTTAAAAACATCTACCAATCTTCACTGTATTACATTCAAATTAGATTTTAATTAAAAATCAAATTGTATATGACAGGTCTTTTTAGTTATCCAAAACGACATCTCAAAAAATTAGTAAAAAATGGAGATTATGTTGAAGCCTTGGAGTTTGGAAAGAGTTTACAAGAAAAATTTTCAGATGACTCTGATTACATGTTTATGATGGGAAGCATTTACTTTATTTTAGAAGATGCAAAAAAAGCAATTGTATATTTTGAAAAGGCTTTGGAATTAAATCCAAGTGATGTTGAAACTTTGACTCTAAAAACAAACGCACATCTTTCGTTACAACAAAAAGATGAAGCAATAGACTGTTGCAAAAAAATCATTAAACTAGACTCTGAGAATTATGAAGCTCACGGTCTACTTGAAAAATTAGAATCTCTTTAATTTCTAAACTCTGTCATTATGATTTTCTTTTTATCTCATATGCATTTTCCATTAACCAATCACAAAATTTTGTAACCTTTTCATCAAATTCAGTCCATATGTGCACCGAGTGAGGAAGAATGTCTATTTTCCAATTATCTGTAAAAACTCTGACTCCTTCTTTGTTTTCATACATGTAGGCATCTTCCACTTGAACATCTCCTAAAATCTCTTTTGCCTTTTCTTTGATCAATTCCCTGTTAATTGGGAATCTCTTTTTATCATAATCAATAATCAAGCTAAGATCTCGCTTACCATACATATCAAATTCTTCTATTCTTCCTTCTTTTGGAAAATTCACAATCAGTTTGATATTGTATTTTTTGCCTACCTCCTTACCGATTTCAACAATTCTCATGTATCCCATGCCTTGATTTTTCTTTAACATAAAGCGAATCTGTGGTAGATTTGTTTTCAATTGTTGTTGAAGATCCAAAACTAACTCTGAAAATATCATAATATGTGTGGGATAAATTCCCATTATAATCATTAATCTTGTGACTGGATTAGTTTTTTTAGATGTAAAAATAATTGTACTTGTTGGCACTACCAATGGATTATGACGGTATACGAGTAGATGATGGTTCAGAAAGAACCGATAATGTAAATGATTACAAGATAACCTGTATTGATTTTATCAAAGACATTTCTCATGATTATGAAGCATGGGTTGATTACTACAAGCTTCCAGAAGATGAAGACAAAAGAAGACGAGCTGGAATTAGAGCAACTATTGAGAGAACAAATGAATGGATTGCAAAAGTTGCTCAGACGATAAAAGCAGTTGATGTTGTAATGAATGATGGTATTCAAAAGATGGCAGAATCTACCGCAGGAAAACCATTTGAAATAGGTGTGTTTGTAAATGGCAAATCAAGCTATACTATGGCAAAACCTGGAATAATAGATGTTAATGTAAAGTCTAGTGGTAGACAGGGAAGAAAAACAAAACTAGGTTTTCATTTCAAAGATGATAGATTTAGAATTGAATCCACATGTGGAGCATTTATGGATGAAACTTGTTTGCCTACTGACGAATTTGATTTAATGGATATTCACCTTAAACTTAATGCAGAAAAAGCACAACAACGTGATGTGATATCATTTACTGTTACTATTAGTGAAATGGAAAATGATCTTGAATTTGACAGAAGAGGTACATCTACTATTATTCATATAGTGTAATTTCCAAGGCAACTCTTTTTTCTTCGGCTCTTTTCTCTCCAGGATATTTTAATTGAGAAATTTTCTGCTCTATTTTTTCATCTTCAACTAATTTTGCTTTGCCTTTGTAGGCTGTATCTTTGTATTCTATTGTTACATCTGGATTTGCCATGGCATTTTTGAACCAGTCCCCATCTGGCCTATGTCTTGAAAAATAAATTTTATCATTATATTTTACAGCACGAAGCATCACTGAGTGTTTCTTTCCTGTCCTTCTACCTTCCGTGCTTAAAATTGCACGAAACAGGCTCTCTTCAATTACCATGAGCCTATATTTCTGTCAAGTAATTTAACCTCATTGCTAGAAATTTCTGATATTGGGTATGATAAGTAAATCTGAATAATGTATGACATGTCAGTTAAACTAGAAAATATTCCTGAAAATATATCCACAGCAGATGACTTTGTAGGAAAAAAAGTCATTGACAGAGAGGGCATAGAATATGGTAAAGTAAAACACATTCACATTAATCAAAAAACTCTAATCGTTTCTGGTGTTACAATTCATCAGGGTTTTCATAAGGATTATTTTTTGACTTCTGATTATATTGACAAATTCACCGAGGAAACTCTATTGCTTAGCAGACCTCCAATCAGAACTGGAATTCCAGTAGTTGACATTGATGGTCATAAGATAGGGAAAATAACAAGACTGGTAAGACATCCTGATACAAATGAGCTTGAATCTGTTGAAGTCCATGATGGATTAATTCATTCCAAAATTATACATAAATCCGAAATTTGGGGCATTGGTGAAAGAATTATTCTCAAAATGACCAAAGAAGACTATAAAAAATTAGCATAGTCTTTAATGTTTTTTAATTTGTAATGATATTTTTTTATGTTTTTTTGTTGCATTCAAGACAAATAGGAATTCCTTTCTCAACTGTAATTTCCACATTTGATGAATGACATTTTTGGCAAAGCCCCTTCATGATCTGATTATTTAGAAAAGACCTTTAAATTTTTTATGAGTTCATTTCTATACCTTAACAATTTATAATTGATAAGAGCGATCAAAGTGTTGTATTCTGTAGAGACTAGATCCCTCTCAAAGCTTTTTGGTACTGTAAAAGCAGTAGATGATATTTCATTTGCAGTCGAATCTGGTGAGATCTTTGGATTTCTTGGTCCAAACGGTGCTGGTAAAAGTACCACTATAATGATTCTCACAACATTACTCAAATCAACTTCTGGACAAGCTTTAGTTTCTGGATTTGATGTGATGAAACAAGCAAAACAAGTACGCCAAAGCATTGGTTATGTGCAACAAGAGTCTACTGTTGATGAATATCTTACAGGAAGAGAAAACTTACTTTTACAAGCAAGACTGAATCACATCCCAAAAGATCAAATCAATAAAAGAATAGATGAAATTTTGGAACTAATTGAATTATCTGATAAACAAAATGACTCGGTAGTTACGTATTCTGGTGGAATGAGGAAACGTTTGGATATAGCTGGCGGATTGTTACATCATCCCAAAGTTTTATTTTTAGATGAGCCTACTGTTGGGCTGGATATTCAAACACGTCGAAAAATTTGGGAATATATTAAAAAAATACATGATGAATTTGAAATGACTATATTTCTTACAACTCACTACATGGAGGAAGCAGATCAACTATGTGATAGAATTGGAATCATCGATCATGGAAAAATCCAGATTATTGACACACCTACAAACATGAAAAATGCTATGGGCAATGAAGTCATCTCTTTGATATTTGAAAATGGGAATTCTGGTGACTTTTTGTCTCAACTACATCAGATTGATTTTATAAAAAAAATAAACGAGGATAATAACAAATTAACTATCTTCACATCAAATGGTACGGAAGTAATTCCTAAAATTTTTCAAATATCTTCCAATCTTCAAATTAAAATAATTTCTATATCTTTAACTCAGCCAACTTTGGATGATGTTTTTATTTCTTATACCGGTCGTGAAATAAGGGATGCTGATACTGGATTTAATCGAAAACTAGAACACGCAAAAATGAAGAGGTTACGTGCATGAATTCCTTGATGTATGACACATATACTATTTTTTGGAGAGAACTCAAACGATACAAAAAATCTAGAAGTGGAGTTTTAATTCGACTAATTCAACCTGCAATATGGATCATTGTAATTGGAAATACATTTTCAGGGACTCAACCACTAATTCAGTCAGTTGGATTTGAAGGAAAATATATTGAATTTATGGCACCTGGTGTAATTGTACTGACTGCGATTTTTACCAGTATTTTTGGTGGGGTCAACACTTTGTGGGATAGACGATATGGATTTATGAATAAGGCATTAACATCTCCGATATCACGTTCTTCTATCGCATTGGGAAAAATGGGCGCGATATCCCTAATCTCTGCATTGCAAGCTAGTCTAATTATTGGAATTGCTTTGGCCATAGGTGTAACATTTCCCAACCCGTTAATGATTGCACCAATTATGGCTATTGTGATTTTATTTTCTATGGGGTTTTCTGGAATCTCTGTTATAGTAGCTGCCACTGCAAAATCTCAGGAGACTTTTTGGGGAGTGATCAACTTTCTTGGAATGCCACTATTCATGTTAAGTCCTGCTCTTTTTCCACTGGAATTACTGCCTAATTGGCTTGCAACTATTGCAAAACTCAATCCTGTAACTTACACTGTTTTACTTGTCAGAGAAATGATGACTGGTGTTTCAGAAGGTGGGATTTCAGCTTTGTTAAGCATTGGAATAATCAGTATTTTCGTTCTAGTGATGGTTGGTTTTGCTAGTTATGTATTCACTAGAGAAGTAAACAAACCATTTTAATCAAAAACATTGTTAAACAATTTTCTATATAGATGCATTCAAAAAACCGATAGTACCATAAAATTCAATACTAGAAAAGCAGATTGGAAATACCAAAAGTATTGATATTGATTAAATTCTAAAAGAAAAATATCTATGTCGTATTCAAATTTACAAATTTTTCTAGTTGAATTAATTGGAACATTTATTCTTGTAGTGTTTGCAACTGGTTCAATTGTTTATGATGTTCAAACCGGTGGTACACTAGGAATTGCATTTGCAGCAGTTGCTCCGTTTGTTGCATTACTAATTGGAATTTACTCTTTCGGAAAAATATCCCTTGCACATTTTAATCCAGCAGTGACTATAGGATTTTACATCACAGGACACACATCTATATCTCAAATCAAATATTATTTTGCTGCCGAAATTATTGGCGCCCTTCTTGCTTCTTTGTTTGTTAAAACTTTTATTGGAACTGCTGCAAATCTTGGAGCAAATGCTCCAAATTATGATTTCTCTTTATTTTTGATATTTCCAATTGAAGTTTTAGCATCTGCATTATTGATGGGTGTAATTCTCACTGTTGTCTATATGAAAGGACTTAAGGGATTTGGTGCATTTGCTATTGGTGGAATTGTTGCATTGGATATCTTCTTCTTATCTTTTATTTCTGGCGCTTCTATGAATCCTGCTAGATCATTAGCTCCGGCATTAATATCTGGGGTTTTAGATGATTTATGGTTGTATTGCAGTGCTCCATTTGTTGGAACTGTTATTGTTGCATTTCTATTCCGAAACAAGTTTGCTCTACAAAAATAGCCATTTTCAAATTATTACGAATAATAATGACCTAAAATACAGTTGATTATTGTCCAAATCTAAAAAATTATTTGATGATTCTAAAAAAGTTATACCTTCTGGTGTGAATAGTCCCGTTAGATATTTTGAACCATATCCATTTTTTACAAAAAAATCTAACGGCGCATACATCTGGGATGAGGATAACAAAAAATACATTGATTTCTGTAACGGTTATGGTGCATTACTGTTAGGGCACAGGAGAAAAGAAGTCCTTAGTGCAGTATCAAAACAATTGACACAGGGAACTTTGTTCTGCACTCCTACCAACTCTGAGATAGAACTATCGAAATTAATCATAGGTAATTTTCCTTCGATTGAAAAAGTACGATTGGTAAACACTGGTGGTGAAGCAACTATGACTGCTATTCGATTGGCTCGTGGATTTACAAAAAAGAAAAAAATAATAAAATTTGAAGGATGTTATCATGGTGCACATGAATCTGTTTTAGTAAAAGCAGGTTCTGGATCTGCACATAATGGAATATCTGTATCTGATGGTGGACTAGATGAAGTTGCAAATAACACTCTAGTTGTACCTTATAACAACTCTGAAGAACTTGAAAAAGTTATTACAAAAAACAAGGATGTTGCTGGAGTTATAATTGAACCAATCTTAGCTAACATGGGATTGATTTTGCCTGAAAAAAATTTTCTTTCTCAAGTTAGAAAAATCACAAAAGAAAATAACATTCCTCTAATTTTTGATGAAGTTGTAACAGGATTTAGAGTATCTCCTGGTGGTGCACAACAATATTTTGGAATTAAACCTGATATTACGACTTTGGCAAAGGCATTAGGAAATGGATTTGTAGTTGCAGCGGTGGGTGGTAAAAAAGAAATAATGGATTTGCTTTCTCCTGGAGGTAAAGTGTATCAAGCAAGTACATATGCTGGAAACCCGATATCTGTCAGTGCAGCAATAGCTTCGATAAAAACAATAAACAAAATAAAAAATAAATTATATTCAAAACTTGAACAGTATAACACAATTCTTACACATGCCATAGGTGACATGGCAAGTGATATGAAAATTCCACATCAAATCAATTCTGCGTCCTCAATGTTTCAAATTTTCTTTACAAACAAGCCTGTGACTGACTATGTGTCCTCCAAAAATGCAGATGCTGATAAATTCAAAAAAATGTTTTCTGTCTTGCTAAAAAAAGGTGTTTTTATTGCCCCTTCTCAATTTGAAGTTGTTTTTTTATCTGATGCACACACAGAAGATGACCTAAAGTATACAATAAACGCTTATGATATTGCATTAAAGTCGGTGAAGAATTGAAGTATGTGATAGGTGCAAGAGGTAGTAAATTATCTATTGCACAAACCAATTGGGTGATCTCTGAACTAAAAAAAATATACGATAATGCTGAATTTGAGATAAAAACAATAAAAACTAAAGGTGATACTGACGCAAGACCTCTATTCACTATTGATCAAAAAGGAATATTTGAAAAAGAAATTGATAGAGCAGTTGCAGATGGTGAAGTAGACTTTGCAGTACATAGTCTAAAAGATGTTCCATCACAACTAATTGAAAATTTGATTTTATCTTGTGTTCCAAAAAGAGAAAAAGTAAATGACATTTTTATTTCCTCTGATGGTACTGATCTTAATTCTGTAAAATCTGGTGCAGTGATAGGTACAAGCTCCTTGCGACGTGCTGTACAAATAACAAGAAAAAGATCTGACGTAATAGTTAAGCCAATACGTGGCAACATTGAAACAAGAATTAAAAAAGTATTTGACAAAAACTTTGATGCAATAGTTCTTGCAGAAGCCGGAATTTCAAGATTAGGTATTGATACATCATTCACACCATTACCCATTGAAGATTTTGCTCCATCCCCAGGACAAGGTGCACTTGCTATAGTTTCAAGAAAAGATGACTATGATACAAATTCAATGCTGAAAAAAATTGAAGATGCTGACTCTCGATTAGAAATTGAGGCAGAACGTTCTCTTTCAGACTTTGTTGATTCTGGATGTAGGTTTCCAATCGGTGCATATGCAAGATCACATGGAAATCAAATGACTTTGAGTGTATCAGCTTTTTCAGTCGATGGCAAAAAATCGCTATTTGTGGAAAAGTCTGGAGACAAAAATGATCCGTTCTCTTTGGGTAAAATAGTAGGCATGGAATTACGTGAGAAAGGCGTAAATGACCTTGCAATAAATTGGAGAAAAAAAGTGGAGGAATGGAATAAACAATGACAGGCAAAGTGTATCTTGTTGGGGCTGGACCAGGTGATAGTAAGTTGATCACATTAAGAGCAGTTGAACTCCTGCAAAAAGCAGATGTCGTACTATATGACAGGCTGGTAAGCAAAAAAATAATTTCAATGATTCCAAAGTCTGCTGAAAAAATATACGTTGGAAGGGAGGTTGGTGATGACACAACTCATCAAAATAATACTAATGAATTAATGGTAAAATTTGCAAAATCCAAGAAAAACATAGTTAGACTAAAGGGTGGTGATCCGATAATTTTTGGCCGAGGTGGCGAAGAAGCAGAATTTCTTAAAGAAAATAAAATAAAATATGAAATTGTACCAGGAATTACATCTGGAATCGGATCTGCAACTTATGCCGGAATTCCACTAACTCATAGAAAGTATGCATCCTCTGTTGTTTTTGTTACAGGACATGAAGATCCTGATAAGAAAAGTGAATCAGTCAAATGGCAACGTCTTGCCAAATCAGTTGACACAATTGTGATTATGATGGGTCTTTCAAGAATTGATGTTATTTGTAAACAACTTGTTATAGGTGGATTGGATAAACAAACACCAGTAGCTGTGATTCAAAACGGTACTACTCCACAACAAAAAATGATCATTGGAACTGTATCAAATATTGCAAAACTTGTAAAGACAAATAAAATCAAACCTCCTACCAATATTGTAATAGGTAAAGTCGTAGATCTATCTAGTGTTATAGGGTGGAGAAAAAATGCTTGACGGAAAAACTATTGCAATAACTCGTTCAAAAGACGATTCTTCTGAATTCATAGATTTAGTAATTAAAAATAATGCAAGACCAATTTCATTACCTACTATTGAGTTAGTTAGTAAAGGAGAAAAAATAGTAGATGAATTTTTGGATTCAATAAAGACATATGATCCTGATTATTCTGTATTTATGAGTTCAAAGGCAGTTGCCCTACTTTTTGATACCGCAAAAAAAGTTTCCAAGTTTGAGAAATTACAACTAGCAGTGGCAAATACGATTGTTATTGCGGTAGGTCCAAAAACAAAAATCGCATTAGAAAAAGAAGGAATCAAGCCTGCTTACATGCCCAACATTTATTCTTCAGTTGGTGTTGGAGAACTGTTTACAAAATTACATGCTGTAGGGAAAAAAGTAATTGTGCCTCGAAGTGGTGCATCCACCCCATTTTTGAAAGAACTGCTGAATAAAATAGGAATTGATGTAAAAGAAATTCATCTTTATGATGTATGTGCATTTAGGGATACTACTCAATGGAATGAATTTAGGGAGTTATTTTCTCAAAACAAAGTAAACGGAATTGTGTTCACAAGTGCTTCTTCTGTCAGAGCGTTTTTTGAAATCATGTCAAAAGATTATGATGATAATTCCCTGTTGAGTAATTTGGAAAAACTATCTATTGTTTCAATTGGGCCTTTTACATCTGATGAATTAAAAAAATACAAAATAAAAAATACTGTTGCTCAAGTTCATACAGTGCAGGGAGCTTTTGATACCGTTAAAACTATTTTTTCAGTAACATAGTTTTCTAAACTATTTCACACCATGCTTTTTTAGTTGATACTTCAATTTGTTGACTTAAGATTTTAATGTGGTTGTTTTAGATTTGTCTGATCGCTTGGATCTGCTTTTCTTTTTTAGAACTGGTATTGGACTTTTTTCGATCTATTAACTTAGTACTTGTTATATGAATAGTTAATATATCACCGATATTTTATCATTAAACAGTGAATTCACAAATTATCCTATTTTCAATAGTTTTTAGTGTGTTTGTAGTTGGAACTACTTCTTACTCTTTTGCTGAAACCAGTTCTGTTGAAGTACTTGAAAATCTACCTGTAACTTTAGTTGGTAAAGGAATCGACCCAGATCCTACTGATGTATTGACTTACAAATGGGTTCAAGTTGATGGTGAACCTGTAACTTTATCCTCATATGATGTTGCAGAACCAACATTTATGGCCCCTGAAGTAAAAAACGGCGAAGTCAAAGTTCTTACATTTACCCTTACTGTAACTGACCCACAAGGTGCAAATGATTCTGCTACAGTTGAAGTTGTTGTAAACCCAGTTAACCATGTTCCAATAGTTAGTGCAGGACGAGATCAAGTAGTCTTCAAAACCATTAATGTCGTTACTCTAGTTAGCAGTGCTGTGGATCCTGATGGCGATTCTTTGACTTATAGTTGGAAACAAACATCTGGCCAACCAATAAAATTAGCATCAACAACTGGAAAATATATTCAAATTCTCCCAATGGGTATTGATTTCACTCAAACTAAACCTTTAACATTTGAACTAACTGTTG
>DATIFS010000107.1:0-24055 GCA_035455105.1 Nitrosarchaeum sp. | reverse complement strand
TAACATTTTTCTTGTTTTAATTAAATCATCTAATAAATCATATCTAATAAACCACATCTGAAAAACAAGATGGTTTCAAAAATCAAGGTAGAATTAAATAATAACCATTTCAAAATTGCATAGTTTTGAGCAAAAAAGCTGCAGTCATGAGAGGGGATGGAATTGGGCCAGAAGTCGTAGATTCTATGCTCAGAGTTTTAAAAGAATGTAATTCTCAATCAGAGATAATTCTATGTGATGCAGGCTCTGAACAGTGGGATAAAAATGGAAGAAAAGACAAATCATACATTCCTGATGCAACAATGAAGATTCTAGAGGAATCAGATGCGTGTTTTAAAGGACCTACAACAACAATACCAGTACCAGATGCACCAAGGAGTGTAGCAGTGACATTACGTCAAAAATTTGAGCTATACTCTAACATTAGACCAACTAAAACGTATGATAGACTTACTCCAAATAAAAAATTAGATTGTGTTTGTTTTAGAGAAGCTACTGAAGGCCTCTATACAGGTATAGAAGTAAAAATCACAGACGATACAGCGATTGCAATTAGAAAAATTACAAGACAAGGATGTAAAAGATTTATGAATTCAGCAGTAAATTGGGCAAAGAGATACAATATGAAAAAAATAGTTGCAGTAACTAAAAGAAATATCTTAAAGCAAACAGATGGGATATTTTGGGAAGAAGCACAAAATGCAGTTAAAGGTACAGATATCACATTATCAGAAATTTATATCGATAATATGGCTCAGCAAATGGTAGTTGCTCCAGAACAATTCAACGGTGCAGTTTTGGTAAGTACAAATTTGTTTATGGACATAATATCAGAATTAGCATCAGGATTGGTAGGATCAATTGGATTAATTTATTCTGCAAATATGGGAGATAATTTTGCAATGTTTGAAGCAGCACATGGAAGTGCACCGCAATTTGCAGGACAAAACAAAGTAAATCCAACTGCAACAGTTCTTTCAGGAGCTTGGATGGCAGAATATTTAGGAGAAACTGAAATTAGAAATGCGATTTTTGCTGCCACAGAACAAGTAATTAATGAAGGTAAAGTAGTAACATGGGATATTGGCGGTAATGCAAGCACAACACAGATGACGGATGCAATAATTACATATGCAAAACAAAATTTACGAAAATAAAATCAATTAGTGTTTTATAGCTTCAACTAGGATTAATTCTTCAAAGAAGAGTTTCTTTTTTGCTAGAATTTGAGGACTGAGACCTAATTTTTGTGCGTAATTCATTAATTTTTGATAATCAGAAAGAGATGAAGTTACAAAAAGAAATTTACCGCCTATTTTGATATTTTTATAAATTGAATCAAATATTTTTTTAGGAATATCAAACCCATCTTTGCCACCATCAGTTGTCACATCCAAAATTTCATCAGTTGCAAGGTATGGAAGATTACATACTACTAGATCAAATTCAGATTTTAATGCATCAGCTCCATTACAACAGACTAAATTTTTTGTACTGTATGTTTGATTTTTCAACACAATAAAATTAATGTCAGTTCCAACAACAAAGGCAAAATTTTCAGATAAAAGTTTTGTAAGATATCCGGAGCCACTTCCAACATCTAAAGCAGATGTTCCTTTCTCTTTTTCTATATAATCAGCAATAAAAAAGGTGTCTTCAGATGGAGAGTATTCTTTATCTCTTAAGAATTTCTTGTGCAAGATCAATTATTTCATCATCTGAAAGATCATCAAGTCGTTTCTCAATTAAAGTTTCTTTTCCAAACTGCTTAAAGATGTTTTGAATTGTCTTTCGTCTATATGAGAACATTTTGTTTATTATTTGAATAAGATCTTTTTCAAGAAATTTTTTTTTAGTGATTTTAAGAACAACGGAATCAACTTTTGGTGATGGAGAAAAATTATTTTTTCCTACATCTAAAAATTTTTCAATTTCAAAAGCATAATTTGCAATAACGCTAACAGATCGTCGATTTTTTGTAGATTTTGCTAGTATTTTTTCTGCAAATTCTTTTTGTACCATGATCACACCATGAGAAAAATGTGTATTTGCAAGCCATTCTATGGCATCTTTACTTTTTGAATAAGGCAGATTGGATACAAAAATTGAAAATTTGGTTTGGGTTTTAAAACCATCACCTAATTCAATTAACAAATTATGAATATTTGAAAAATGGGATTTTGCATTTTCATATAATTTCCTATCAGTGTCAATTGAAATCACTTTTTTTGCATTTTCACATAATAATGGAGTTAAAATTCCCAGTCCAGTACCTAACTCAAATACAACGTCATTTTTACTAATTTTAGCCTCAGAAACAATTGATTTTGCTATTGTACTTGATGTTAGAAAGTGTTGTCCAAGTCTTTTTCGTTTAATCATTTTTTGACAAAGAGGTTCATCCTACTTTCACCAGTAATCTCATGCATAATTCTCTCTGAGATATGTCTGATTGGTTCTTTGAATCCCACTCTTTCTTGCAAATCAGCATAACTTTGAAATTTTTTCTTTTCTCTTTCTTCAATCATAATTTTCATGTATGTTTTTCCAATTCCTGGAATTAATTCAAGCGCGTGAATTCGTGGAGTCAAAGGTCTTGCATTGTTAAGATATTCTACAAATCTTGTTTCATTGTGAGTTACAATATTTTCAACGACCCCAGGTAACTCACTTTGAGCAGATGAAGAAATTTGATCATATTCCAGTTTTCCTAAAACAGAAAGTACTTTTGTTCTTCCTTCTTTTCCAATGTAGATTCTTTCTCCAACATCAAATGTTGAATTTGGAACTCCAAGAACTTCTAAAATAGTAAGTCGGTCTTCCCCAATTGCAGTAATTATAATCCCATCACGCCCACGTACAGTAGAAGATTTTCCACGAGGATTGAAATCTAAAACATATGCATATTCCTCATACTTTCTAGGTGGGGATTGAGCCCTGTGCAAAATAAATTCTCCTTGAAACTTAATGCCCCTTGATTATTTTGAGCATTTTTTCTAAAGTTTCAGCAAGAATAAGTTTTTTCCAACCAAATGTAAATGAACGTAGTTCAGCCAAACTTGTTGGTCTAATATTTACAATTTCGACAGCTTCTTCTTCTGTTAAATCACAATCTTTTATTAATTGTTTTTTCATTTCTTTAGCATCTTTAGGATCAATTTTTACAAATTTTGTAACATAATCATATGTCCATCGTTGAATTTGATCCATTTCTTCAACATCAACTTTTCCTAAAATCTCTTTAACTTCTGAAAGAGAAATGCTTTGTTTCTTTTTTATCTCTTCCATGATTATACACCGAATGGTTTGATATGATCTAATCGAGTGATTAAGGTTTTTGTTTTGTTTCCCAATTTTACATCTAGAGTAACTGCACGTCTACCAACATTTGTTATATTGCCTACTTTGCCATGATAACGTCTATGTGGTAATCCTTTATGTTGCCTAGGATCGATGATAACGAGTGCTTGTTCACCTTCATGGTATTCTCGAAGTAGGAAAGAAACACCTCTTGGAGCAGTTTTAGTCATAACAGCTCTTGCTTTGTGCTTAAATCCATGTGAACGACCATGAGATTTCTTAGTTGCCATATCTGAGTAGATTCTCTAACAACCCTATTTTAACACTTACGACTTGAGATATTCAATTATCCAATTATATCGGTTCTAAGTTGTCCACATGCAGCTGAGATTTCAGACCCTTTTTCAACGCGTATAGTACAATTTACACCTGCATTGTACAATATTCTTTCAAATTCAAGAACATTTTTTCTAGAGGGACGCTGAAAATTACCCGCTGTCGGATTTATTGGAATTAGATTGACATGAGAACCGTTTCCCTCTAATAGCAATGCAAGTTCTCTTGCAATTTCTGGCGAGTCATTAACACCTTCGATCAGAGCATATTCAAATGTAACACGTCTTCCTGTCTTTTTGAAATAACTTTTTCCAGCTGCAATCAAATCATCCACGGAATGAGGCCCTGCTGTAGGAACTAACTTTTGACGTAGTTTATCATTTGGAGCGTGTAGTGATATTGCTAATCCGATTTGAAGATCTTCATCAGCAAGTCGTTCAATACCAGAAATTATTCCAATTGTAGAAATTGTAATATTTCGTTGTCCAATTCCAAAACCTCTTTCATGTGTCAATAAACGAACAGCTCGCATTGTCTCATCGTAATTTGCTAAAGGTTCACCCATTCCCATAAAAACTAAATTAGTTATATGTTGACCACGTTTTTCAAGGAGTTGTGCAAAATGAATTACTTGTGCAACTATCTCTTCAGCTTTTATGTTACGTTCAAATCCCATTTGTCCTGTAGCACAAAATGTACAGCCCATTGCACAACCGACTTGAGTTGAAACACAGATAGTAGATCTTGGATGACCATTAATTTTTGATGATGGGTATTGTATCAAAACTGTTTCAACTGGAGTTCCATCAACAAGATTAAGAAGTAGTTTTGTTGTATCTCCATCCTCGCTTACAACACGATGAATTTCAGTTGCAGAACCAATTGTGTAACCATCTTCAATAAGTTTATCTCGCATTGCGGTAGGTAGTTGTTTTATTTCAGATATGTTCTTTGGAAATTTATAATATAGTGGGTAAAGAATTTGATCTGCACGATAACGTGGTTGACCCATATCTATAACCATTTGTTCCATTTCCTCTGGGAGTAAACGATAAAGATCTTTCATAGGATCACTTTTGAATATACATATTCAATCATTACTTTAGTAATACGACATTATAATTTAATCAATACTCAATAAAATAAAGTTGAGAGATAAAATAAAAAACTAATCCTGTGTAAAAATAAAGGAGAAAGTGAAGAATTTATTCTTCTAATAACTCGAAATCGTCTGAATCGGAATTATCGACGGTTTGAACCAATTCAAGTTCAGCAGATTCAACTGAAATTTCAGGTTCAGATTCTTTTTCCTTAGCCACTTTTTTGGTTTGAACCGGTTCTAATTCAGTAGATTCAACTAAAATTTCAGGTTCAGATTCTCTTTCCTTTTTAGTTGTTTTTTTGGTTGTCTTTTTAGCAGGTTTTTTCTCTGCATCTTCTAAATCCATTACTCCTGCTTCACCCAGAGCAAAGAGTACTTCTTCTTCAGGATGATGTGGACTGTCAACCATTCGTGCAATTCGTTTCTTACCTGATTTCTTAAAGTATATTCTGTAGGTACTTGTATGTGCAACTACATTTCCACCTATTGGACGAGTTGGGTCACCAAAGAAAACATCAGGAGATGCCATGACTTGATTTGTTGCAATTGCAGCACAGTTGTAAGTCTCTGCAATTCTTGACAGCATGTGAACAAAATGATTTAGTTTTTGTTGTCTGTTAGATAGTGTTCCTCTACCAAGATATTCAGCGCGGAATAATCCAACTGCTGAATCTACAACAATTAGTTTGATATTATGCTCTTCAATTACTGGACCTGCTTCCTCGAGAATCAGTGTTTGATGTGCACTATTGTATGCACGTGCAACAATTATTCTATCAAGAACTTTTTCAGGATCCATTTCATGTGCTTGTGCAATAGATACAATTCTTTCAGGTCGGAAAGTGTTTTCTGTATCAATGTACAAAACACCTCCATCTAATCCACCTTCTGTTTTTGGTTTTTGAACCATTACAGACAGAGTATGTGCAAATTGAGTTTTACCTGAACCGAATTCGCCGTAAACTTCTGTGAGAGCTTGTGTTTCAACACCGCCATCAAATAGTGTATCAAGACAATTAGTACCAGTTGTGATTTTACCGATATCTTGTCGACGTTTGTAAACTTCAGTTGCTGAAACAAAATCTCGTGATAATAATCCAGTTTCAACTAAATATTGTCGTGCTTTGTTGACAATTTTTTCTGCAGTGTCTTTTTCCATGCCAGTTATTTCTGCAATTTCCACAGGACCTCTTACGATAAGATCCATAACATTGTGTACTCCTGCATCGGATAATTTTCTAGTAGTTACAGGACCTACGCCCTCCAAACTATCTAATCTTAAATCTTCTACCATACCGTATGGTACGGTACTAGTACTTTATAATGTTATTGTTTTGAAAAATGATCGCAAAAAGACAATTTGTTGCAATAGTTTTGATCTAACGTCTTTTTCTTCTTTGACCAGGTTTATTCTGTCCTGGAAATCTACCCAAGGCAAATCGTTTTTTGAAGTTACTCTTATTTCGAAGACTAGAATTTGTACCAACTATCTTTCTTCCTTCAACTTTAGGAGTTTGTCCTCTTACTTTACCTGCTTTGGTAAGTGAACCGTGTGTTGCCATGTTTTAGTTAGACGAAATAGTAAATTTATGTATTTGTATAATTACCAATACTTTACCTTAATAGTTTCAATAACTTTTTCGTGTTCTTTACTTTTATTACGAGCATACCTTTCCATTGCACCTAAAGGAATACCTCCTAAAGATCTTGCAATCGCATTAAAGAAATATCTCTGTGGTCCTTTTGCACCAGTTTTTGTCATGAATTTTTGAATTCCATACTTGAAGTTATGTTGCCAAGTTTTATAGAGCACACCTAATTGTGCAGGAGTCATTTCATTTCCAATGTTAAAGAAATCAGATTTTTCCAACAATCCAATTGGGACAAATGTAAGTGCAGTAGCAGTAAACATTGAATCAGGTTGTTCATGTTCTAATTCAGAAATTAAACGAATTGTATCCCAAGAATCTTCAGGCTGCTCATCATTATCAAGACCCATAATCAAAGTGAATGCAGGAATCCAGTAATCCTTATTCAAAGTTTTAACACCTTCTTTTACTACCCAATGCCATTCACTTGGAGCATATGGAGCAAGTTTTCTATCAGCATATTTTCCAATTAATCTTAAACTTCCGGTTTCAAATCCAGCTTGGATTCCAATCATATTATCAGGACTAGATTTGATGATTTTGGAAAGATTAGGAATAAGTTTCTCATCAGCTATTGCCCCTGCCAAAGTTCCATGAGTTGGATTTGTGTGTCCTACACCAGTGGACATGATAGCAGTAAAGAGTTCTTCAAGAGCTTCTCGATTGGGTTCCATTCCCTTTGCAGTTCTAGGATCCATACCATAAACAAAAATATCGTCACTGTGTATCCAGGCAGATTTTGCGCCTCCTTTTTTGATATTAACTTCAATTTCACGTTTTACTTTTTCTGGAGAATAATATCTAAGGGATCTTAGTGTAACATCACAGAATTTACAACCTCTACCACAACCGCGCATTACTTCAACCATTCCATGCATACTTGGTTCAACGATTTCTGGAATTTCATCTAGTTCTGGTCTATCCCAGAAATTCACAAATCTTCCATGAATTTTTTTCCCATTTCTTTCAAATTCTTTAATATTTACTTTAAAGTCACTACGTTTTCTGAAAGGATCCATATTTTCAAAATCACCATTAATCAAATAATTGAAGAATCGACCTGCATGACCATCAATTTCTGGAGCAATGCCACCAAGCTCTCCTTCTAAGATAGCATAGATACCAAACTCTTCGATTTTTTCAGGATCATAGTTGTATTGCCATGTTCCTGAAGCTCCAGAAATAACTTTGGCATTGCTACCTGTTTTTTGTTTTGCAATTTTTATTCTATGATGTAGTTCTGTATTATAGAATTCATCGTATGATGTTTGCTTTCTACCGTAAGTGAAAGTCATTGTAACTGGTCCCATTCCCAATGGATCCATTTCATATGTGCCGATAACTTGAGTGTCAGGACCAATGAACTTTTCAATATGATCTGGATGTGCAACCACTACATCTTCACGTCTAAAACCATCTCTAAGTAAACCAGCTTCAACTTTTCTTAGTCCGTATGGAGCATAATTTGCAACACCGTTTGTGTGAGGAATGTAATTACAGATAAAATCAAATAGAATCTTTGGAGTTACTTGATTTCCTAGAATTTTATACCAAAAACTGTTTTTGTTACGATGAGGATCAATGGCAGGTGCACATCCAAAAAATGTAGCTAGTGATAAACCACGATATGGAGACATTAATGTACGATCAGCTGTTAAAACGATTTTAGGTGTACCCATGCTCTTCAACGCAATAATTTAATGATTTATTTTAAACCTTGCTGGTAAAATTTAATAATTTTCTTGAATTCCAGCCTTATTCCTGTGAAAATGCCCAAATTCCTTATTTAACATTAAATGTTCGCCATCAAATACAGTACCATCTCTGCAAACCAGATCTTCTCCGATACAACAGCTTCCACATATTCCAACACCGCATTTCATCATACGTTCAAGACTTGCTTGAACAAACAGTCCTTTAGAATAAGCTAGTTGTACGGTTTTATACATCATAATTTCAGGACCGCAGGTATACACCCCATCAAAATGATTTTCATTAACTAGTTTTTCTACCATGTTTGTAACAAATCCTTTTTCACCATAAGTTCCATCATCAGTAGTAACAATTACTCTGTGAGAATTATTTTTTAGAAGAGTATTTGCCAAATCTTCAAAGAATACTTCGTTTTTTGATTTTGCACCAATTAAAACTGTTACATTATCACTAGGTTTAACAAAAGTTAGTAATCTCATCATTGGAACCAAACCTGTTCCACCTGCAACAAGTAAGAGTTTACCTTGTTTTAAATTAAAAGAATTACCATACGGTCCTCTCACACCAATTTGTTGACCTACTTGAAGATTGAATAATCCAGTTGACGCAGAACCATGTTTTCTTACTGTGAAAGCAGCTTTACCAGATTCTTGAGAAATCATTATGCTCATGGGCAATTCATTAACACCAGGAATCCAAACCATTGCAAATTGTCCTGGAAGAGCAAAGGACATTACATCGTCAGAAAAAATCAAAGTTCTAACAGTAGGTGTTTCATTAATTACTTTTTCAACAATACAAATTTTTGTATGATTATGATTTCTTTGCAAGTCCAACCATCTCATCAATTTTAGAATATCCTTTTCTTTTCATGTATTGAATTATTCCTTGATTAATATCATTAAAAACATGTATCCAATTATCACCAATTGCACTTCCTAATTGAATTGCAGAAGAACCTGCCAAAATAAATTCAACTGCATCTTCCCATGTAGATATTCCGCCACATCCAATTATAGGAATATCATATTTTGATGAAATTTCATAAACACATCGCAATGCAATTGGTTTGATTGGAGTACCAGACAATCCTCCAAATTTATTACTCAAAATCGGTCTTTGAGTTTCCACGTCAATTGCCATTGCTCTAACTGTATTAATTGCAGTAATGGCATCAATTCCAGAATCAATTGCTGCCTTGACGGTATTAAGATAATGAGTTGTTCCCAATCCCACTTTTGCTATTACTGGTACCTCGGTAGAGTTTTTAACAGTGCTAACAATTTTTTTGACCAATTCAGGATCATCTCCTACTTCCAATCCTACTTTAGCAACATGAGGACATGATAAATTCAATTCATATGCAATGATTTTACAATTTTTAAATTGATTAACCATCATTTCAAAGTCTTCAGAAACAGAACCGACTAGACTAACGATTATTGGAACAGTTGTGTTAGATTCTATCATTTTTGCAAAATTTGGAGCTCCAGGATTGGATAAACCAACTGCGTTAATCCAACCACCTCCATTTACACTAAAAATAGTAGGATTTGGATATCCATCCCATGGTTCTGTACTTAGTGATTTGCTAACAACTGCACCTGCTCCTGAACGATAAAGTCGATTAAAAACATCTAATGAAATGCCCAATATGCCTGATGCTAACATTACCGGTCTCTCTAGCTGAATTTTTCCTATAGAAGTAACCAGGCTGGGTTCCACTTTGAATTTCATACGTGGTTTCGAATATAATAGTTGATTTGCAAGGTTTCTAGTACCTTTTTAAAAGGAGACCTAAAATCAACTAGTCATGTATTCTGTAATATTAACAGAATTGGGAATCGTGGTTTTCAAAGATGAAAAACTTGAAAAAACATTTCCTTTCAAAGATTCAGTTAGAGATTATCTTTCTGTTAAAAAAAAGGAATCAAAATTAAGGGAACTTGTAGATTATCTTAATCCTCTTCAAAGAGGAATTTCAGTAAGTGATGAATCATTGATGACATTATTGAAAAAAAATTCCATAGATGCACAAATGATGGAAGAGGAAGAATTAGAAAAAATTCAGGCAACAAAACCTCAGATAATTGTTGAATCAGGATTTGCAGAAAGTGTACCTGATGCATTATCAAAATTAAGAGAATTTGCAATGGGTCTATCATCATCAAAAGTAACAGAAGTTTCAGAGAGTCCAGATCTACATATTATTCAAGCAATAAATTCATTAGATGAAATAGATAAAATTGCAAATGGACTTAGTTCAAGATTGCGAGAATGGTACGGATTACATTTTCCAGAATTAGACAACATAATAGACAGTATTAATGGATATGCACAAATTGTTTTAGCAGGAAAACGAGAAACATTAACAAAAAAAGTGTATGAAGATGCAGGATTTCCAGATTCAAAAGCAGATATGATATCTTTACTTGCATCAAAAAGTAGAGGGGGAGACATTTCAGAAATTAATTTAGCAATTGTACAATCCATTGCAAAACAAATTCTTGATTTTCACGATTTACGAAAAAAATTAGAGGCTCATGTAGAATTAGAAATGCAAACGGTTGCACCAAATCTTTCAGCTATTCTTGGAGCTGCAGTAGGTGCAAGAATTTTAGGAAGAGCTGGAAGTCTAAAAAAATTAGCATCAATGCCTGCAAGTACTATCCAAATTATTGGTGCAGAAAAAGCATTATTTAGATCTTTGAAAACAGGAGCTCAACCACCTAAACATGGATTACTGTTTCAGCATGCATTAGTTCATGCTGCTCCTAGATGGCAAAGAGGAAAAATTGCAAGAGCCATTGCTGCAAAGGCAGTCATAGCTGCAAGAGTTGATGTATACGGTGAAGGCATTAACAAAACGTTACTCGAAAAACTAAACGTTAGAGTAAATGAAATTAGTAAAAAATATGAGAATCCTACTGAACGAGAAACTAGAAAACCGGAATTATTCAGACGTGAGAGTACTGATTCTAGAAGAGAAGGCGGAGAAAGAAGATCTGGTGGAGATTTCAGAAGAAGAGAGAGTACTGATTCTAGAAGAGAAAATAAAAATTATAGAGAAAGAACAGATTCCAAATCAAACAAGAATAAAAAGAGAACAAAGTTTGAACGAAGATAATTATGAATTTTTTTGGATAAACTCAGATGGTGAAAAAAAACTAGCCACTGAAAATTTAGTTGTAGGAAATCAAGTATATAATGAAAAATTAATTACAAAAAAAGGAACAGAGTATAGGTTATGGGATCCATTTAGAAGCAAATTAGCTGCAGCAATAATGAATGGTTTAGAAGTATTTCCATTTAAAAATAAATCAACGGTATTGTATCTGGGAGTATCAACTGGTACAACTGTTAGTCATATTTCAGATATAGTAGGACCAACAGGATTAATCTTTGGTGTAGAACATGCAAGTAGAGTAGCTAGAGATTTTTTAGATAGAGTTGCATCACATAGAAAAAACATAATACCAATTTTACAAGATGCAAGAAGACCGAAGGAGTATTTTTCAGTATTTGGTAAAGTAGATGTAGTGTACGTAGACATTGCACAGCCTGATCAAACAGACATTGCAATAGAAAATTGTAAGATGTATCTCAAAAAAGATGGTTATTTCTTTTTAGTAATAAAAACAAGAAGTATTGATGTCACAAAATCTCCAAGAAGAATAGTAGACGAAGAGATAAAAAAAATGGAAAAGTATTTTGAAATTCTACAAGTAATAGATCTTCACCCATATGACAAAGATCATGCAATGGTGATTGCAAAATTTCTAAAATAATTTAGCATTTAGTATTTTTTGTGTGGGTTTCCAGCTTTTACGCACAAAAACAGGAAGTATTTGATGTGCATCATAGTATGATTTAACAAAATTGATGGTTTTAGAATCAGATGGATAACCGCTTCCCAAATCATGATTTTTTCTGAGTTTATCTATTGTTCTATCTCTAGTAACTTTTGCAATTATAGATGCAGCAGAAACTACAACAAATCTACTGTCTGCATGATGATATGACAAAATTTTTTTGTTGTTAGTTAATTTTGTAATCTCTTTTCCAAATCGTTGCGGATTGACATCGCATGAATCAACATATGATGTATCAGGATTTAATTTTATGATAACTTTTGCCATGTATTTTGCCTCTAGATGATTAAGATTGTGTTTTTTAACACTAGCATCTATTAATTTTGGAGGGATTTTTGTTACATGGTAATCATCTACTAACAAAATTATTTTTTTATAAAGTTCATCTCTAGATTTAGGAGTCAGTTGTTTTGAGTCTTTTACACCTAACAAGGATAGTTTAGAAATATTAGATTTTTTCAAAGAGATTCCAGCAATAACAAGTGGTCCAAGCATAGAACCGCGTCCTGCATCATCTACTCCACAAATTTGCACGGATTTAATCTTTGAACACATGTATTAAACCATTATAGGTTAAGTAATTACAGAATAGCAGTTGGAAATTCCAAATGAAACATTAGAGGAAATTATGGAAGGAAAAACCAAAGTGTTGGTTCCAAAAAAATCAATAACAGATAAAGTTCCACCAAAAGAACCAGCATTTTTTAATCCAAAAGCAAGAATAAGTAGAGATTATTCAATAATTGCATATGGTTCTTTTCTAAAAAAATTTCCTGGACCTAAAATATTTTTAGAGGGATTATCAGGTGTTGGCGTTAGAGGATTACGAGTTGCAAACGAATTGCAAGTAGACAAGGTAATAATTAATGATCTGAATCCAACAGCATTAAAATTGGCAGAATATTCTGCACAATTAAACAATTTAAAAAATATAGAATATTCCGAAATGGAAGTATGTAGATTTCTTAGTAAATATTCCAAAAAAGATGAAAGAGGTTCAATAATAGATATTGATCCATTTGGTTCGCCATCACAATTTTTTGATTGTGGAATAAGAGCAACTATGCATGGAGGAATTCTCTCTACAACAGCTACAGATCTTCAGGTGTTAAATGGATTGTATCAAAATGCATGTAAAAGAAAGTACGGCGGAATTCCAATTAGAGTTGAATATGGTAATGAGATGGCAATTCGATTGATTCTTGGATGTCTTAGAATGGTTGCAGGAAGATTAGGGGTAGAAATTGTTCCACTATTTGCAGAAAGCAATATGCATTATTACAGAACATATGTCCAAGTTCTTATTCGTCAGGATCAAAAAGAAAACATAGGCTACATACTGCATTGTAAAAATTGTAGTCATAGAAAGATATCACTTGAACAAAATAGTGAATGTGAATTATGCAAGTCAAAATTAAGTATAGGTGGACCTTTATGGATTGATAAAATTTTTAACAAAGAATTTGTAGAAAATATGATTTTAGAGATACCAGAATTATCTGTAGATAAAGTATGTGAAAAAACATTACAAAAATGTCTGAAAGAATCTGAAATGTCTGGAATTTACTTTACGCTAGATGAGATTGCATCAAAAATGAAATCATCCCCCCCAAAATTAGAAGATGCAATAAAAAATTTACAGAAAAATGGATATTTGGCTAGCCCTACATCATTTTGCCCTACTGGTTTTAAAACTAATGCAAACATAAATGAAATAATTGATATTTTTCAGATCAGCCAGTAAACCCTAAGCAAACATAGTATAATTCACTACTTTGTTTTCTGCTTGCTTCAGGTTTTGTAAGATTTATTCTTGCAAATTTCTTTTTAATATAATCTCTAAATTCCATAGAATATTCCCCATCAAAGACTTTAAAAATTGCATTTCCTTTATGCATCAATACTTTATCCATTATTTTTGAGCATTCATAATTTAATGAAACTTGTATTGCATGATCAACAGACCAGTTTCCAGTAATTTGTGGTGAGAGATCACATATTACAGCATTAACTTTTCTTTCAAAATAAGATAAAATTTCATCAACTAAAAATTCATTTTCAATATTTTCTCTTATAATATGAGCACCAGGAATTTCTTCTACGTATGATGTATCAACACCTACAACTTTACCTTTGTTACCAACTAACTTTACTGCCATTTGGGTCCAACCACCTGGTGCACATCCTAAATCTAGAACATAAAATCCAGGTCCAATAATACGATAAGATTGATTTAGTTGTTTGAGTTTGTATGCAGCTCTACTTCGAAATCCTTGTTCATGAGCTAATTTTCTATATTGATCTCGTCGTGCATCTAATAGTTTCATTTGACTTTCGCAGGTTTTTTCATGTCAGCAAGTACCCAATCTTCAATAAATTGACAATTACGTGGACTTATTTCTCCTTCAAGGGAACACTTTTGCTCAACTGGACAAACAAGACATGGAGCATTTTCAATTGAGAGAGTGCTAATAGGTGTCTTTTTTAGAATTAATTTATACGTCCAACGACCTTTATCAAGAATTTTTTCTCTGTATATAGTTCCCATTCTTTCTAATTTTAATGCAAGTCTAGAACCATCTCTACTTGTAAGTTTGAGTTTTTTCCATAATTCACTTTGAAACATTCCATCAGATTCTCGTTCAGCTAAAACATCACATATTTTATTTGTAAGTCTTTCCATATCGACTTTTTCAATTTGGAAATTTTCAATTTCTTCATCGGTTAATTGTTCTTCTAATTCTTCCTCTAATGTTTTTTCAGCTTCCTTTTTAATTTCTTCTAATTCTTTTTTAGTTAGTTTCTTTTCTTTAGGTAATGCTTCTTTTTTTGCTGGAATCTTTTCTTTAGAAGGTGTTACTTTTTTTGCTGGAATCTTTTCTTTAGAAGGTGTTACTTTTTTTGCTGGAATCTTTTCTTTAGAAGGTGTTACTTTTTTTGTAGTGTTTTCAGATAAGTCATCTTTTTTCTTTGCCATCAAATCACCTTAATTTTTAATATAACTCCTAATCATACAACATTTCATTCCTATTTAATAGTAAATTTTTTGCTATCGGTTATACTACTCTTTTGATTTTGATCGTTCATTTTCACGACTAACTCATATTGGCCTGGAGTATCAATTATTTCGGAAAATTTATCGTCAACTGGTAAATTAGAGTTATTTTTAACAAAACACTGTTTAAAAAAGCCATTTTGAAAAATTACAGTATCTTTTGCTGAATAAATGGTAACATAAAGATCGCCACAATCATAAAAAGCATCATTTATCTTTACCTGCATTTCAATTGGAGTGGAAGTAGAATATTGTTTTTCAAGTCCAATTATTGTGATTGATTTATCATTAGATGTATTTTCAGAGTTAAATCGCCACATGTTTAGTTCTCGATCTGGAGATTTTAAAACATCGGCCATAACTATAGAGCCCAAAGCAATTGAAAGCAAGATTGGTAAAATAAATACAACGTATACCAATCTAGTTGTCATTTCGTTTTTTCACTTGTAATTTCCCTTATATCTATTTAGCAAAAATTCCACCACTGAGATGAATTTGACGAATGAGTTAAATCGGAGCCGACTAAATATTGCTAGATGCGACTTAGAAAATTTAGAGTTAGAGCATATCGTTGCATTCATGACTCTGGTGAAATCACAGTTGGAGATTTAGCAGCTTTTGTAGGAAGAAACGAGAGTGGAAAAACAACAATTCTGCAAGCATTGACATTATTGAACAGAGATGAAAGAGTTTCAGATTTAGATCTTTGTGATGAATTATCAGAAGAGCTTAAAGGAGAAATCAGACTGGTAGAAGGAGAATTTGAATTAAGTTCAAATGAAATTCAATTAATCAAACAATTATTTCCAGGCTTACCTGAAATAAAGAAGATAAAATTATTTAGAACTAATAAAAAGCAAAAAGTACAGTACGAGTTTGAAGATATTCAGATTAGTGAAGAAACAAGTAGAGAATTAAATTCTTGGGAAAATTTTTCAAAACAAATTTTAAATTTTTTAGACACTATACCAAATCATCTTAGAATTCAAATTGATACCAGATTTTTTGAAGGGCCTCCTCCAAAAAATCAAGAAGTATTTGATAGTGGAATGGCTGAATTTAGTAATCAATTCCACGTAATAGCCATACAAGAACCAAAAGTAATTGAAGAGTGGGAAAAAATCTATGAAAATCCTGAAAACCAGTTCTCCAAACTCCTTAGTGGTGAGAGTGAAAAATCAGCTTTAGACAATTTCATTGCTTCTGATTTGCATCCTCGTTTTGTGTATTTTTCAGATTACAAAAAAATCTATGGCAATATCAACTTGAATGAATATCTAAGAGAGGAAAAAGGAGAAAGAGTAAGATCTATAGAATTCATAGAAGAGTTTGACAAGGCAGAAACGGTAAGAAATCTTTTCTATTTGGCAGAATTAGATATTAAATTATTAGAGGAAGTCAAAGGAACACCATCAAAATGTATCAAACTGCTCAATACTGCTAGTAATAGATTAACAAAGAAATTAAATCCAGCATGGAAAGGTGATCCAATCCATGTTGATTTGAGATACAATCCAGGAAACATCATGAGTGTTGTAATTTCTGATGTACACCGTGATGGAACAGTAACTAACACAGGTTTGCTAAATAGAAGAGCTGAAGGTTTCAAATGGACGTTTTCTTTTATTGTAAACTTTGCAGCAGAGACACATAGAGCAGAACTAAAAGAAGCTATATTGCTTCTTGATGAACCTGCAAGAAATCTTCACCCAACACAACAAAGAGGAATTTCAGATCTCCTAAAAGGATTGGCAGGTTCAAATCAAGTTTTGTATGCTACTCATTCACCATTCATGATTTTTGATTATACGCCTGGAAATTTACTAGTTGTGGAATTAGATAAAAGAAAACACCTTAGTAAAATTTTTTATGATTACTGGAACGCAGATGATAAAACACTGACTCCGATACTTTATGGTTTATCAAGAGGTTTGGTTGAATCAATCGTAGACAGAGAGGTTGGAACTAATTCAAGACCAGTGATTATTGTAGAAACAATGTCAGATGCAATGTATCTGAATGCTTTTGATAAATTTTTGCAGGATCCAAATATTTCAATGAATCCATTAAATGTTGTAGCGGCATATAATAAAAATTCAGTATTACCGCTGGCAATTTTTTACAGGAATCATGGATACAAGACATTTATTTTATTGGATAATTCAGAAGAATCCAAACAAATATCATCCCAGCTAGTATCAAATGAATTTTCACCAATTCAGACAATATTTTTTGAAAGAGATGGAAAGAATTTAGAATCAATTGAAGATTACATGGTTTTAGAAGATTATCTTCATGCAGTTAATCAAACATATGAAATTAGATTAAGAAAAGAAGGTTATTCAAATCTTACATCTAAGGAAGTTGCTTTAAGGGAAAAGAAAGGAGTTTTAGACAATTTGAAGAAGATTTGGGAAGAACATAAAGATGATGATTGGGGTCAATTTGATAATGAAGAAATCACGCGATATATTTGTGAAAAGATCACTCTAGATGAAACGGATTTCTTATCAGATAAAACCAAAGATCAATTTAGATCACTATACAGATTAATTGCAGAGAGAATTAGACAGTATCAAAATGTTGTTACAAAATCAGATTTTACAAAATTTCAAAGGGCTAGAACTTAAGATTAAAGAAGTTTGCGAATGAAAAATACCTCAATTACAAATACAAAAGTAATAAAATATACTTTAAGGTTTAATTGAGAGATGAAGCAACATGAACATATGACCAAATCCTCCATGAGAGGAATTTTCCTTTCATTAGCATTATTATGTTTAACAGTAGCGATAATTATTCCAATAAATGCATATGCTGCAGAAGTTGATGTAAAAAGTTATTCATTTGAAGAAACTACAATTATTGAATTTACAAATAATGGAAAAGAAGATGTGAATTCATTTAGAATTTGGCTTGGTAGTGACGTAAATTTCAAATCATTTAAAACAGAAAGTGGTTGGATTGGTGAAAAAACACCTCAAGGAGTAATAATCTTTACATCTTCAGAATTTGTGAAACCTGGAGAATCTATTAAAATTGGAGTCAAGACAGACCAGACAAAACCAGGAATAAATTGGAAAGCACTAGATAAAAATGAAAAACAAATAGAAATTGGAAAAACTATTCCTGGAGAATTACCTGCAGTGAGAAATATAGGAACTGGAGAGCAGAAAAGCACGACGACAACGTTAGATAATGCAGTGTTTAGAATAATTCCAGAAAAACCAAGCGCAGGATCTACGGTTAGAGTTATAGGAGATAATTTTGAGGCATCAAAACAATATGATATTTACTTAGATAGAGACAGTATAGGAACTTTTCAAACAGATGAGAGTGGTCATTTTATTACTACTGTAACAATTCCAAAAACACAAAGTACTGACAGAGTAGATTTTTCCATCAAAGATAGTTCAGGAAATGAAAAGAAAATAAGTCTAAGAATAGGAGAGACAGAAAACAGGAAACCAGATACGGAGAATGTAAAACTGTCAGTAAATGGAATTCCGCCTATAATGCATAGAGGAGACTCAATAGAAGTTTCAGGAACGGCTCAACCAAATGGCGGGGTTACTATATTAGTAAAAAATTCTAATGATGAAATAATTAACTCACGAACTGCAAATTCGGACTCTAAAGGAAATTGGAAAATAGAACCAATTACAGTACCTGGAGATACTCCATTTGGAGTTTACACGGCTGTGATTTCAGATGGTAAAGATCAAAGTACAATATCATGGACTATAGAAACAACTAAAACAGTTATTTTAACACCTACAAATTTAAAATTTAATCCTGGAGACATAATGAAATTTAACGGTACAGCACTACCAAATAAAGAACTAGAATTAATTTTAGATGATCCACTAGGAGTTGAAAGATATTCTAAGAGCATGATTGTTGATGGTTCAGGAATAGTTGAGTTTCAATATCCAACACAGATTAATGTAGACAAAGAAGGCACATGGACATTAATTGCTACGCAATCTGGCAAAACTGAATTTATTTATGCAGGATTAGGACAGCTTCCTTCAATTCCAATTAGTGCTAAATTTGATAAATTAAATTATAAAACTACAGAAACTGCAAACATATCATTATCTGGAAAACCAGGAGATAAAGTGAGCATGATAATTATCGATCCATCAGATAAACAAAAGACATTTTCAGATAATACTAATGAAATTCCCATCATATTAGAACAGGATGGAAGGAAGCAATATCACCTAGATCTAACTGGATATGCTTCAGGAATATACACTGCCATTATAACAAAAGCCAATGCCAAAACTACGGAAGTATTTACGGTTGGATTACAAGTTGGTTCAGGCGATATCAAAATTAACACTACAAAATTAGAATATCATTCTGAAGATTCAATTTTAATTTTAGGAAACACAAATCCCAATTCACTTTTAACAATAGAATTAATTGATCCTGATGGAAAAATTGTAAAATCAAAAGATACTTTTTCAGATAAAAATGGAAAAATTTCAAATAATGAATTAAGAATACCGACATCAGCAAAGATAGGTAAGTGGGCAGTAAATGTAAAAAGTGGTCCAAATTTTGACAAAGTCAACATTGATGTAGTGACAGCTAAAGAAGAAGGGTTAGTAGTCACAACTACAAACGGAGTAGAAATTCCTGGATTTGGGAAGAGCTTAGATATCACAGTAAGAAATGCCAGCGGTCAAGTGGAGATGGAAATTATAAATTCAGAGGGAGTTAAATTAGTAACATTATCATTCCATGCTTCGAGTAAAGGAGATATTAAACAACCGTGGTTTATTCCAGCACATACAGCATCTGGTACGTACACTCTCAAAGTAACAGATGCAACAGGTACATCTGCAGAAACAACTTTTATTATAAATTAAGTTCAAACAATTTTATTCCACCTGTATTGAATTGAAATATGAATCTCAAAGAAAAGATATTAGAGATACCAAATTTCCCTAAAAAAGGAATATTATTTCGAGATTTCAGTCCGATATTAAAAGATCCATCAGCATTATCATTTATTGCAGATGAATTTACAAAACATTTTCATCCAAAAAATGTAGATTTGTTTGCAGGAATAGAAGCAAGAGGATTCTTACTAGCATGTATGTTAGCTTCTAGATACAATAAAGGAATGATAATGGTTAGAAAAGCAGGAAAACTACCAGGTAAAACTACAAAATTATCATATAAAATTGAATATGGTCAAGATACAATTGAAATTCAAAAAGACATAATCAATAAAGGACAAAAAATCATTATTTGTGATGACTTACTTGCAACAGGTGGAACTGCAAAAGCAACTGCAAAATTAATAGAAAAAGTAGGGGGCAAAGTTACAGGATTTGCATTTATAATTGAACTAACAGAACTAAACGGAATGAAAGGAATTAGTCAATACAATTGTAAGTCATTGGTAAGATACTAATGGAAAAAGATGTAGAAATTGGAATTTTTGGAGGAACAGGAATTTATGATTCAGGTATACTTGAAGATGCTCAAGAGATTTCATTAGATACACCTTTTGGAAAACCATCAGATTCAATTACAGTTGGAATTTTCAAGGGAAGAAAAATTGCATTTTTACCTAGACACGGTAAAAAACATACAATTCCGCCACATTTGATAAATTATAAAGCAAACATTTGGGCATTCAAAGAATTAGGCGTAACAAGAATAATTGCTCCATCTGCAGTTGGAAGTTTAAAGGAAGAGATAGAGCCAGGACATTTTGCATTACCAACACAGTTCTTAGATTTCACAAAATCTAGAGAGGGAACATTTTCAGAAAATGGAAAAGTCATTCATATTTCTGTTGCAGACCCATTTTGTCCTGAATTGCAATCATCAATTCTAAAAGTTGTGAATGAGCAAAATTTTCACATCCATAAAGATTGCACATATGTTTGCATTGAAGGACCAAGATTTTCCACCAAAGCAGAATCAAAATTTTACAGAACTACAGGAGCAGGTATCATTGGAATGACACTAGTTCCAGAATGTCAGCTTGCAAGAGAGGCTCAGATGTGTTATGCATCAATTTCAACAGTGACAGACTATGATGTATGGGCAGAAAAACCAGTTACAGCAAAAGAAGTTTTAGAGACACTCTCAAAAAATGTAGAGAGAACAAAAAAAGTTCTTACAGATTTAATTAATCAAATTCCAAAAACACGTAGCTGCTCATGTGCAAATGCTTTGAAAGAAGCTGAATTCTAATCATCAACAAAAGATTCTCTTCTTAGTCCTTCTGGCAAAGTAAGATCACCTTGAAGAAGGCTAGATTGTAATGAATCAATTACTTTATCGACATCATACCCTAGTTTTTGTAGTTCTTTTTCTGTGATTTTAGAAATTTTTGCACCTATGTTTTGACCACCGATTCGTCCAAATGCAATAGCATTGAATCTAAAAGAATGAGAATCTATAGTAAAAGTACCAGTGATTTTTGCAGCCATCTGGCTTCCATGAACATTATTAATGTGAACTTTGAGATTCAAATTAGATTTCTACGGCCTTGTTAACATGATCATCAATCAAAAAGCTCCAGTGTTTATCATCTTCAACCTTGAAATTATTTACTTTAAGAGAAATGATTTGTTCATCTAAACACTCATGTTTAATCTCAGAATTTTCTTTTATTCTAACTAGTTTCCATCTGTATTTTCCTTGTTGTAATTTACATACTATAACAGCCCATTTTGCATCAGGATCAATTTTTGGCATTCCTACCAAATCTGCCAATTCCTCTATTCCTAGTTGTTTTTCTTCACAAAATTTTTTCTTACAAACACCACATCGCCATACGTCAACTGAACCTATGGTTCTTTCACTTATGTTAATGTTAATTACCCCAAAATATACTGGTTGATGTTTACAGGACTCGGTATCAATACTCAATGTTATTTAGCAAGTATTAGGATTATTTAGTTCTTGCATCATCGTATGATTTTTCTAGAATCACACCTATATTATCTACAATTTTATTTCGTTTAAATTCAACATGTTCTCGCTCACATAATTTTCTATACATGTTTACAGCAGTAAATCTAGGATGCATTGCTTCAAATTCAGTTTCAGAGATATCTATGAAAGATCCCAATGTCATAAGTGCCTTAGCAGTATTCAGAGCATCATCAGTTGAGATATTTAGTTTTTCTGCAATTGTGGAAGGAGTCATTTTCCCATTGCATGTAACTAAAAGAAAAACTTTAGCTTGTAATGGATCTAATTTTATTTCTGAAATGAGATCATTTTCAACTCGAGAGATATCCATCATCTTTAAAATAAAACTTAATCAAATAAAGAATGTTATGAATCTCGGTTCACTAACAATTTTTTTGATATTTTTAATGAGAATCCCATGGCAATAAAGTGAATTACGGCGCCTATTATTACAGCCGGTATTAGATTATCAAGAACTACCCAAGCAATCATAAAAGATGTGATAGATGGAATAGTCACAATTCCTGCAATAATTGTGCCTTTCAAAATAAGATCTTGGATAGTAAGTTTTTCAGTTTTATTGTTGCTAGCCATTAAATAAATTTTGAAAAACGGTTAATAAAAATCAAAGATACTTTATATTTGGTCAAAGTCAAACCTAACTACTTGGCAAGTTATAAAGGAACATATTCAAACGAACAATCATTAAATTTTGTAATTCCAATTATGGCAATTTTATTTCTTGGAATAATTTACATAATGACTCAAAGAGCAGGTTCAGGATTTGTTAGTTTTATTTTAATTGGTGCCGCAGCTATTACAATGTTTTATTGGGTTCATGTTATGAAAAAAATGACAAAAGATCAAAAGCCAGTATACAACATAAGAGAACAAGAAACAAAAAATTGGGTTTATGATTTGATCAAAGGTGAAGAGGATTTTGTTTTTGTAGCTGAAGTTCCAGGACCAGAAGATAAGATAGCTGTAAGATTAATCGATGGTGTTTTGTACATTCGTGGTTCTGCAGGATTTTCAAAAGAGGTTCCAATAGAGGGTTCAAATGAAATGCAAATTGGGGATTTCAAGTATAGAAACGGTGTATTAACACTAAGAATAAAAAAACTATAGGCTTTTTGCTAGTTCTAATTTTTGTGGGAGGTATTTTTCTGTAATGTTTGTTAATCCATATTTTGAAAAGGCTTCTAATTCGGCTTTTCTTTTTATTTTAAGAAACACATCTAATTCTTTTTTCCAAATACCTTCCTGATATCTAGGATCATTTTGTAGATCATAACATCGTTTAATGTCAGATTCAGTCATTGGGATTGTTGGAAGTTTAAATTTTTCAATATCTGTAGCCCAAACGCCTACCCACTTAGCATCAGGAACTGTGAGCTCTCTCAGATGTGCCGCATTTGCAGATCCAGATTTTATTACCATAGCAATATGTTCTCCATACACATCACCATCAGTGAGAACAATTACAGGCAATCCCATTTCATCATGTAATCTTTTTAACAAAGTCCTAGTAGAGCGTGGCGCTTGTCCTCCAGTATTGATTATAATCGATTTGAATTTTTTATCAACTTGTTCTTCCACAAATCTTGTAAATAATCCACCTTTCTCAATGGCAATAACAATCTCAGCACTTGTATCTAATAATTCAGCAGTAGTCAAACTAGGACCTATAGCATATCCGTCAGGATGGTTAGAAAGATTCATCTTTTTACCCTCATAACCAGGAATTGTGTACTCTACATTCAAATCTCCAAAAATTGAACTTCTTTCTTCTGGAAATATATGAAAATCTTCACGAGGTTTTGATAATACAGCTTCTAAATCTACGATGATGTTATCAGATTCAGATTGATCTTCAAATTCAATTTCGAATGCTTGAGAGGAATAATAAACATCTCTTAATGTGGATGATTTTTTTTCTTGTGTTAATCTATTGGCAAAAAATGCTAACCACATTAATTGTGTGAATGATCTTAATTGAGAAGAATTTCTTGAGCTTCGCAGTGCTGCAGAATTTCCTAAAATATATTGTCGGAGTTTTTTATCATAAACAATATTACTT
>DATIFS010000106.1:0-10041 GCA_035455105.1 Nitrosarchaeum sp. | reverse complement strand
AATACAATGCATGTAGTTCTAAAGTCTTTACTTGTAACATTTTTAACATAACAACCTTGAACTAGTTGGAATCAACAACAGGAAAAATATTCTCATCAAGTGTATGAAATCAATTTTTATGTCTCATCCTGCTGTGACATACACGTTATTAAATAGAGCAAAAAGAAGATTCATCTTCATGGCGCGAGTTATGATTGCAGACGATTCTGATGTAATCAGAATGTTTTTAAAAGATCTTTTAAAAATTTGCAATCATGAGATTGTGGGTGAAGCAACAAATGGAGCTGAAGCTGTTGAGAGGTTCAACGAAACAAGACCTGATGTGTTACTGTTAGACATTGCAATGCCCAAAAAAGACGGAGTCACTGCACTTGAGGAGATCTTGTCTGCACATCCAAAGGCCAAAGTAATCATGATAACTGCAAATGACAATGTCAAGACAGTTATGCGCTGCTCTGAACTTGGCGCCACAGCTTATATCGAAAAACCATTTGATTTGGACAAGCTGCAAGCTGCTATTGCTGTTGCATTTGAGGAATACACTCCAGTATCAAACTAGTTAAAATCCCAAATTCCCTGAACAAATTAACAAAATCGGTAAAACTATTTTTAAGTGTGGTTTTATCAAACTAGCCTTGTACAGTCCTTTTACGATAAATCGGAATTTCATGGATTTTTTGATACCTTTTATTGCCTTAATTTTTCTATAACTGCCATTACTTGATTAAATTCATAAGGTTTGTAGATTACATCTGTTGCCTTTAGTTCATCTAAGAGGCGTGATGTGTCTGCTGTGAGGTCAGCAGTAACCATTATTATTTTAGCCATGGGATCTAGTTTACGGATTTGCTCCAATCCATAAAACCCATCAAAGTTTGGCATCATTACATCAATAAACACAATGTCTGGGTTTAATTTTTGATACAATTCCACTGCTTGTTTGCCATCATAACCCTTGCCTAAAACCCTAATCCCCTTTATTTCCAGAAATTCACATAACAGCTCCGCAGTATCGGGATCATCATCTACCACGATGACAGTTGTTTGTTTAGTTGTCATGCTACTCATTTGTGAACAAACCTCATACCGGTAATAATTGCATATGGTATAACAATGCTACGATATAATTGTCGAAAGGGTTTGTAATAAGACTCTAGTCAACAAAAATTCAACATAAACTTAATGATATTCTCAATAATAAAATAACTTTAACGTAAAATGAAAATTTTACACAAAATGATATTTGGATTAGGGGGAATTATTTCATTAATTATTATTGTTGGAATCTTTTCCGTACTTCAAATAAACAGAATTGCCGATCTCATAACCGCTGACATACCAAAACTTGTTGAAGAAAGTACAAATTTAATCCTGGTCGCAGTTTTGATTTCTCTTGTAATTGCAACTATTTTTGGATTATTTACTGCACGCTCCATCGCAAAGCCATTGTCTAACCTACGGACTGCCGCCAACAAAATGGCCGGGGGAAAATTAGATGTAAAAATAGAGATAAATTCTGATGACGAATTTGGCGAACTTGGCAGAGCTTACAATGACATGTCAACATCACTTAAAGGAGTCATCAACCTTCTTTCCCACACAGAACAAAGATACCGTAGCCTCTATGAGGATTCACCAGAACTTTATCGTACAATTAACACTGAAGGAATAATTCTTGATTGCAACGCGTCCTACGTAAATTCATTAGGATACACTAAAGAAGAAATCATAGGAAGTTCCATTTTTGATCATGTCGCAGACAACAGTGCTAATGACCTGAGAACTTCCTTTGAATCATGGAAAAATGAAGGACACCTCGCAAGCCGGGAGATTTGGTTTAAAAAAAAAGATGGAAATATCTTCCCAACTCTTCTTAGCGCAAGTAACCTGTATGATGAAAATGGAAAATTAATTGGCAGTAATACTGTGATACGAAACATGACTGAAGTGTATAACGTTAGAAAAGAGTTAGAAGAGCAGAAATTAAAGAGACTTTCAGCAATTGGCGAATTATCCGCAAGAATTGCACATGATTTGAGAAATCCTCTGGGGGTGATAAAAAATACTATAGAAATAATAAAAATAAAAAATCCCACAATGGATGAAAAAAGTAAAAACGACCTATCAAGGCTGGACAGGGCAGTGACAAGAATGACCCACCAAATAGACGAGGTCTTAGACTATGTCACCCCAAAGCCGCTAAACTTTTCAAGCAATTCTTTGATGAAAATCATACAATTAGCCCTAGAAAGAATGGTAAGGCCAGATACTGTGAAACTAAATTTGCCTCAAAGAGACATTACGCTCACATGTGATAGTGAAAAAATAGAGATTGTCTTTGCAAACATGATAACTAATGCCATCCAGGCTATGAATAACAAAGGCGAGATTAACATTAGAATCAATGATGAAAACGACTTTGCCATAATTGAGGTTGAGGACAATGGTTCAGGAATTTCTGACGAAGACTTGTTAAAAATCTTTGATCCCCTTTTTACAACAAAGCAGACTGGAACTGGTCTTGGGCTAGTAAGCTGTAAAAGTGTAATAGAACATCACGGGGGAACTATACATGCCAAGTCTGAACTTGGAAAAGGCACCACGTTTATCATAAAGTTGCCCAAACAACAGAAATAATACAATTTTTGTTCACTTGTCCTAAATAATTTTAACTTGATTTAAAAAATAGTTTAAAGATAACACATTCAGTTTAAAAATAATTTTATGGCAACGGCTGCAAAGTAAGTTTTGGAAAAGACATGCCAGATTTTAATACATGTTGACCTCAAATTTTCCATATTAAATCCATAGAATTTCTGCTAAGGATAGCAAGTAAACATGAGGAGATGATAATTTTCAATAGGGCCATGATAGTCGCTGGCATAGGTGGTCTGGTAGCAGGTGCTATTGTTGCTCAACTTTATTCCCAGTATGACGATAACAAGCTTGCAAATGCATTGTTTGTGTTATTGATAGAATACGATGTTTACATTCCATTTTTTGCGGTATTGCTTTTTATGGATAACAGGCACAAAACCCATGATTCTTTAAATAATAATCAGAAAATTTCTCCCTTCAAACACTACCTGATGAAACTTGCAGCCTCAATAGTCGTCTCAGAGGGTATTTATTCTATAACAAAAATCACTTTGCACTACGAATTCCTTCAGCTTACAAAAGAATCCTATCAAGCATCTTTGGCAAGTTCGCTAATTGGATGGGTTGTTTTCTTTGTTTCAATTAATGTATTAGCTAAGAGGTTTAGTCTATTCAGACATGATAAAGCAAATTCCAAGGATTTGTTGGGACCAAAATGATATAAAATTAGGAGACTCTTTAGAAGGGTGATTCTTAATCCATTATTTGTTTAATCCAAATGTTTTTCCACAATCTTCACATTTCCAATGATCGGAAACTACATGCCACACGTGTTGGTGTTTTTCTTGGCTGTTTCCTGATTGATTATTGTTTGCTTCGACATACATTACGCAATCAATAAAAATACAATTTTTATTTTATAAAACAATTACGCAGCTTTTCTCCTTTCACACAGGAGATTAAGAAAGACTAAGACACCATTAATTACGGAAAAGGATTTGTTAATCAAAATTGCCTAAAAAATGTTACTAAGAATTTCTACCTTATCAATAAATGAAAATTTTTCAAAGAATATCAAGACAAGAATATGACTATGGATGAGAGTCTCTGCCAATGCAAGGCAGAAGGATGCAGATGCATGCTTCATAAAACAAATGATGAAAACGGCCTATGTTTGCCATGCAGTATGGAACTGCATCTCATAAAGAAAAAAGCATGAGAAAATAAATTAATTGTGAAAATTCAATTAACTAATGCATAATAAAAAAAATTCTAAATTGCAGATCGAAAATAACAATTGATCCTGCGACTCTACCGTAAACAGCTAGTTTAAAATCGTGTATGAAAAAAGTGATAAAAAAATGCATGAAATTAATCATTAATCATCCTTAGCTTATCTATAAATAGAGTAAAATTTACACTTTCTATATGGGTGACCACATTTGGACATTCAGACCTTAAGATAATACCCCTAGAGTATACTGGTTCACCATTTGAACTCTACAACAATATTTCTCGCAACTACAACCATACATTTTTGTTTGAGTCACTAACGGGACCACAAGAATTAGCTGAAACGTCGATTATGGGATTTGACCCATACATGACGGTAAGAGGGTATGCTGATAGGATCATTTTAAGGGACAAAAGTGGAAATACCAAAACAATTTTGACATCTGATCCACTTTCAGAGTTAAGAAAACTGCTCAAAAGCGTTCCAGATCAAAAATTCAGATACCTTGGAGGAGCTGTTGGCATAATTAATTATGATGCAATAAGACTGTGGGAAAAAGTTCCAGATGCACACAAAAAAGAAGAGTCTCCAGTATTGATGGAGTTTGGAATCTATACAGATGGAATTTTATATGATAACAAAGAAAAAAAATGCTTCTACTTTTACTATGACAATAATAGAATAAACTCCATCAAGATATCAGAATCTAAATTTGAAAATTTTGAAATGACTCAAGTTTTAGAAAACTTGGACAAGCAAAGATTTTCCAAAATGGTATCAAGTGCAAAACAATACATCCATGACGGAGACATTTTCCAAGTTGTGCTTTCACGCAGATTCAATTTTGAAGCAAAAGGGGACTTGCTTAAAGTATATGATGCACTCAGACGCATCAATCCTTCTCCCTACATGTATCACATGAAGATGGGGGACAAAACAATCACGGGTTCTAGTCCTGAGATGCTTTTGAGAGTTACAGGCGAAATGGTAGAGACCTTTCCAATTGCAGGAACAAGACCAATCACTCCTGATGAAACAAAAAATGAAAAGATGAAACGAGAATTGCTAAATGATGAAAAGGAGCTTGCCGAACACACGATGCTTGTAGACCTTGGGCGAAACGACATTGGACGGGTTTGTAAATATGGTACAGTTTTTGTCAAAGAGCTCATGGCAGTAAAGAGGTTTAGTCACGTGCAACACATGGTTACACATGTGGTTGGGACATTGGATAAGAAATTTGATGTCTTTGATGCAATCAAAGCCGTCTTTCCTGCAGGGACTGTTTCTGGCGCTCCAAAAATTCGCGCTATGGAGATAATTGATGAATTAGAACCAGAATCGCGTGGACCATATGCAGGCGCGGTAGGATATTTTTCATTTAATGGCTGTTGCGATTTTGCAATTGCGATTCGAACAATATTTTTTGACGGAACAAAGGGTTTTGTACAGACAGGGGCAGGAATTGTTTCTGACTCTGTAGCTGAAAATGAATGGATGGAAACACAGCACAAGGCAAATGGCATGTTGACAGCATTAGAGGAAGCATCAAAATGAAATTCCTAATCATCGACAATTATGATTCGTTTGTATATAACATTGCCCAGATCCTTGGAGAACTTGGAGTTTCATCTGATGTAATAAGAAATGACAAGATAACAATTGATGAAATAAAAAAACAAAACTATGATGCCATAATAATTTCACCCGGACCTGGTACACCAGAGGATGAAAAATACTTTGGAGTATGTACAAGGGTGATAAAAGAAATTGGGCCAACAAAACCGATTCTAGGAGTATGTTTAGGTCATCAAGGAATCATTCATGCCTTTGGGGGCAGGGTAGTGAATGCAGGAAACGTAAGACATGGAAAAACTAGCTCTATCAAATATTTGGAATCGCCCTTGTTTGAGGGAGTACAAAATCCGTTCAAGGCAACAAGATATCATTCTCTTGTAGGCGACAAGACTGTCATCCCTGACGAGATACAGGTAACGGCAACAGCCCAAGACGACAATGAAATAATGGCAATCAGACACAAAAAATACTTTATCGAAGGAGTACAATTTCATCCAGAATCAATAATGACAAGTGAGGGAAAAAAGATCCTAAACAATTTTGTAAAGAGGGTAAAAAATGCTCAATGAGTTGACAGGCAAGCTTTCACTTTATGAGGATCTGACCTTTGAAGAGATGAGCCAGGCAATGGATGAAATACTAAATGGACAAGTGCAAGTACAAGAAACTGTCAACTTTTTACGAAACTTGACGGACAAGGGAGAATCTGATCATGAACTCTTGGCAATGCTTGACAAAATGCAGCAATATGCCATACACATAACTCCTAAAAGATCAGAGAAAATAATCGATGTTTGCGGCACGGGTGGAGACAAGATGAAAACATTCAATGTCTCAACTGCAGCTGCATTTGTTATAGCTGGTGCAGGTGGTTGTGTAGCAAAGCATGGAAACAGAGCAGTTTCTGGAATTTGTGGCAGTGCGGATATTTTTGAATACTTTGGTTATGACCTGAACATGCCCCCAGAATTAGTCAATGAGGCAATAGAAAAATTTGGAATTGGGTTTATGTTTGCACAAAAATTTCATCCTGCAATGAAAAATGTTGCCGAAGCGCGAAAAATTCTTGGGATAAGAACTGCTTTTAATTTACTTGGGCCTTTAAGCAATCCTGCTGGCGTAAAGAACCAAGTGGTCGGTGTCTTTTCCGCAGATTATCTTGAAAGATTGGTTTTGTTGCTAAAGGCTAGAGGTGCACAAAGTGTAATGTCAGTCTTGTCCCAGGATGGATTGGATGAGCTTTCCACTAGTTCAAAAAATCAAATATGTCATCTAAAGGATGGCAAGATTAGTCTGAGGACTATAAATCCGGTGGACTTGGGATTGGCAAAATCAAGTCTTGGCGACATCCAGGTTTCCTCAAAAGATGAGGCAATCAAGGCATTTTTTTCTGTTCTAAGAGGAACTGCAAACAAATCCATGACCGAAGTAACTGCGCTCAACGCTGCTGCAGGTTTAATCATTTCAGACATGGCAAACGATTTTTCCGATGCAACACAAATCGCTTTGGAGTCTCTAAAAAGTGGCAAAGCCTATAGTGTTTTTAGAAATCTTGTTGGATTTTGTGGCAATATCCATAAAGTAGAAGAGTTTGAGAAACAATGAAAGAGATGTTACAAAAATTAACACAAAACTCTCAGCTTGCCATAAAAGAGGGAGTTTATGAAATACCAAAAAAGTTACCAAAATCAAAGATGAATCTAATACAAAACATTCGCAAGAATAAACATGCATCATTGATTACAGAGGTAAAGTTTTCATCGCCATCACTTGGAAAAATTCGCAATTTATCAGATCCTGTAAAGATTGCAAAGGCAATGGTACAAGGAGGTGCAATTGGATTGTCAATTCTTACTCAACCCCATTTGTTTAACGGTTCGCCAGAATATTTCCAGAAAATTCGTAGTTCAGTCAAGATACCCTTGTTGATGAAAGATGTAATTGTGGATAAAATTCAGATAGACGCAGCTGAAAAAATAGGCGCAGACTGCATCCTACTCATACAATCAATTTTTGACAAAAAACTAGCTACTGGTATTGAAGAGTTTATTTCATACGCACATCAGAAAAAATTATTGGTGTTGCTAGAATCACATACAAAAAAAGAATTTATCAATTCTACTGTGACAGAAGCTGACTTGCTTGGAATAAATAATCGTAACTTGGATACTCTGGAAATTGACTTGGATACAACAAAAAAGATCCTCAAGGACAGAGATGAAAAAAAAATAATTCTTTCAGAGAGTGGCATCGAAACTCAAGATGATATTCGATTTCTTCATAGGTGCGGCGCTGATGCCTTCCTTGTTGGCAGTAGCATAATGAAGAGTAGAGATATCAAGGCAGCAGTCAAAAGGTTGGTGTTATCAATATGAGTATACCATTCCCAAAAGATGGTAAATTTGGAGAGTTTGGAGGAAAATATATTCCAGAGACACTAGTTCCCGCAGTACAGGAATTAGAAGAAGCTTATCTAAAATTTAAAAACAATTCAGAGTTCAAAAAAGAGCTTGACTATTATCTGCGCGAATACGCTGGAAGGCCAACACCATTGTACCTTGCAAAAAATCTAACAGATGTTACAGGCGGTGCAAAGATCTATCTAAAACGTGAAGATTTGCTTCATGGTGGTGCACATAAAATTAACAACACTTTGGGTCAGGCGCTACTTGCAAAAAAAATGAAAAAGAAAAGAATTATTGCAGAAACAGGTGCTGGTCAACACGGGGTAGCAACTGCCATGGCCTGTGCTTGTCTTGGATTACCATCAGAAGTTTACATGGGTTACAAAGATACACAAAGACAAAAGCTAAACGTGTTTAGAATGAAACTTCTTGGCTCTGCCGTCCATCCTGTAATGGAAGGAACACAGACACTAAAGGATGCGATAAATGAAGCAATACGAGACTGGATTACAAATGTTGAAACAACTTATTATTTACTTGGCTCCGCAGTGGGACCGCATCCATACCCTGTAATGGTAAGAGATTTTCAGTCAGTTATTGGAAAGGAAATCAAACAACAAATGAAAGAAAAAGAAAACAAGGCACCTGATTCTGTCATAGCATGTGTTGGCGGAGGTTCTAATGCAATTGGAACATTTTATCCTCTTTTAGATGGCGACACGGAGATGTTTGGAATTGAAGCAGGAGGAGAAGGTCTTGATACAGAGCATCATTCTGCCACACTAAATGTTGGATCAAAAGGAGTCTTACATGGAATGATGACATATCTTTTACAAGATGATGAAGGACAAATTCTTGATACACACAGCATCGCTGCAGGTCTTGATTACCCAGGAGTTGGACCTGAGCACTCTTTTCTAAAAGATTCAAAACGGGTAAAATATGATAATGTTACCGACAAAAATGCAGTTGATGCATTTTTGATGCTTGCTAAACATGAGGGAATCATACCAGCACTGGAATCATCTCATGCAGTTGCATATGCCATCAAACTTGCAAAGAAGAGACCAAAATCTGATTCTATTGTTGTAACATTATCAGGCCGTGGAGACAAGGATGTCGAAGTCGTAGAAAATTATTTAAAAAAAAATGTCAAAAATTAAAAATAAATTTTTGGAGTTAAAATCCAAAAATCAAAAAGCGCTAATTGCATACACAGTAGTAGGATATCCAAATGAAAAGGGAACTATATCTACAATTCGTGGTTTCATTAAAGGAGGTGCAGACATTATCGAGCTGGGTCTTCCTTTTTCAGATCCACTAGCAGATGGACCTGTGATTCAAAACGCAATTCACTTGGCGTTAAAAAATGGTATCACTACAACAAAATTTTTTGAAATTGTAAAAAAAATAAGAAAAGAAACAAACCTTCCCCTTGTTTTGATGACTTACACTAATCTGCTTTTTAAACAAGGATTTGACCAATTCATGTCCCGAGCAACAAAGGCAGGCATTGACGGATTTATCCTTCCCGACATGCCAATTGAGGAGGCGGAAAAGTATCTAAATTCAATCCATAAATACAAAGCGGATGCAATTTTTTTGGCATCTCCAAATACGTCCAAAGAAAGATTCAAGAAAATAGTGCATGCATCGTCTGGATTTTTGTATCTTGTATCAGTCTATGGGACCACTGGCACCAAGCAAAAGATAAAACAACATACCCTCGATTCAATAAAATTAGCCACAAAAATCTCCAATGGGAAGATTCCAATTGGGGTCGGCTTTGGCGTTTCCACCCCTTCCCAGGTACGAGGCTTTGTTAAAATTGGAGCAGACGCGGTTATAGTGGGATCTGCCTTTCTACGGCTAATTGGTGACTTGGATCAGAAAAAAATCGAATCAAGCATAGAATCCTTGACCCGCAGGCTCAAGCAACCAACCAGACTAAAAAATTAATTTTGGACATCAACCTGTAAGTTAAACGCTTTTGGGTTGTAAATCGTTCATGTGATGATAACCATTGATCTAAAATTGATAATTTTTGTTCCATTTCATCAATTCCCAAATCTGGAACAATTGCAATTTAGTTAGAACATGAGACAAAGTCCAAATTCATACATAGATTGTATGTTCTAAAAAATACTCACATAGCCATTAGTATTATTAGCGAACGATACCTCTTACGAGGTAAAAATTGATGGAAAGACACAGGGGACTGTATAT
>DATIFS010000105.1:0-58719 GCA_035455105.1 Nitrosarchaeum sp. | reverse complement strand
CCAGGATAGGAAAAGCCGACATCGAGGTACCAAACCGCGGGGTCGATAGGAGCTCTCGCCCGCGACGAGCCTGTTATCCCTGGGGTAATTTTTCTGTCACCTCCGGGCCCCAATAGTGGGCACACGAAGGATCGCTAAGCCAGACTTTCGTCTATGAATTCCGTGCGTTTGGAAATCCATTCAGTCTAGTTTTTGGCTTTGCCCTCTTCAACGGATTTCTGCCCCGTTTGAACTAAACTTTGGGCCCCTTTGATATCTTTTCAAAGGGGTGCCGCCCCAGCCGAACTGCCCACCTGCACGTGTCTCCAGTCTTCTCTGGATAAGTGGTACTGCAAAAAGAGTCTGGTGTTACATCGTTGCTTCTTAACATCCCGGAGAACGTTAAGCATAGCTCCCAGATACCCTGTGCAATTTTTACTATACCACAAGCACAAGCTGCAGTAAAACTCCACGGGGTCTTCTCTCCCCGATGGAAGATGAAGGACTGTTCGTCCTCCTTATGTGGCTTCACCGAGTTGTAGGCGGGGACAGTGGGGCTCTCGTTGTTCCATTCATGCGCGTCGGAACTTACCCGACAAGGCATTTGGCTACCTTAAGAGAGTCAGAGTTACTCCCGGCGTTAACCGGCCCTTAGCTCGGTTGAACCCAAGTTTTAGGTACCGGCACCGGCCAGGATTCAGCGACTATACAAATCCTTTCGGACTAGCAGTCGCCTGTGTTTTTATTAAACAGTCGGAACCCCCTTGTCATTGTAACCTGCGATCCCCATTCCTCATGAAGATTGCAGGCATCCCTTATACCTAAGCTACAGGACTAATTTGCCGAATTCCCTCGCCATACGGTATACTCGTAGCACCTTAGCTTACTAAGCTAGCGCACCTGTGTCGGTTCTCGGTACGAGCTTGCACATTGCTAACTACACGGTCTTTCATGGTCTCTTGGATTCAAGAAAACTCCGCTAACGCGAAGCCACTCCTGCCTCGGACTGGTTCTCGTCATTACGACACTCCCCAACCCTAGAACAGTTAGATACAACGATAGTTGTACACCCCCTATCCGAAAGCTAACCATATAGCTCAAACGCTCTGTGCAAGGTACTGGAATATTAACCAGTTTCCCATTCGATTTACTCTGTTGAGGCAAACCTTAGGATCGACTACCTCCAGGCTGATAACGCATTGCCTGGAAACCCTTGCGCTTGCGGTGGTATAGATTCTCACTATACTATGCTGTTACTGCCGCCAGGATCTGCAATAGAAATCGGTCCACAGGACGTCACCGCCCTGCTTCGACCCAATCACTACGCCAACCTACCATGAATCATCTACTGATAATTATCTAAAGTATCGGTATTTTGCTTTAGCCCCGTACATTTTTGAGGCATCCCCCCTCGGCAGGTAAGTTGTTACACACTTTTTAAAGGATTGCTGCTTCTGAGCATACCTCCCTGCTGTCTTGGCGAGAACACGCTCTTTGGCTTGACACTTAGCAAAAATTTGGGGACCTTAACTTCAGTTTGGGTTAAACCCCTTTCGGTCGTGAGCCTTACGCCACACGAACCCGTGTCCTTGCTTCTACGATGTGTATCCGTTCGGAGTTTGAATGGAGGGTGAGGAATTTCTTCCCCGTGCCCCCCTATCAGTGCTCTACCGGAAACACCATCTCCACAAAGCACGCCCTGCGAGACGCTTCGGTTGGAACTAGCGAGCGCCAGACTAGATTGGTTTTTGACCCCTATTCCCAAGTCACAACAACGATTTGCACGTCAGAACGTCTTAAGACCTCCAGCGGGCTTTCGCCCGCCTTCATCTAGCTCAGGAATAGATCGTCTGGCTTCTAGCCTAGCTGCCATGACTCAACGCACTTTCACACGCTTCTCCTGACTTCTTGCGAAGCTGCGAGAACTCGGTTTCCCTTCGCCTACACCATTGAAGGTTTAAGCTTGCCATGACAGTTAGCTCCCTGGCCCGTGTTTCGAGACGGAACGCGTGACACTGATGATTAAAACATCAAACCTTTAGCTCTATTGCTAGAACCTCCAGTCTGAAAAAATCACCTTTCATGCCACGCACGTCTGTAACCAATAGGTTTCATGCACTTTTCATCCCCCTTCCGGGGTACTTTTCAGCTTTCCCTCACGGTACTAGTACACTATCGGTCTTGAGAGATATTTAGCCTCGGATGCTACTTTCACCCATATTCATTGCCCACTACCAAGGACAACTACTCGGGTATGAATAGGACCATTCCCACTTCGCTTAAGGGGGTATCACCCTCTATGCCAGAACTTTTCAGATCATTTCAGCTGTGTTCCAGGATTCCATATTATCATACCAAAACACCACATCTCCCGAAGGATTCAGTTTGGGCTCTTTCCTTTTCGATCGCCTCTACTTGGGAAATCTCAATTGATTTCTTTTCCACGTGGTACTAAGATGCTTCAATTCCCACGGTTCGACTTCCATCACCATTGTAACGGAATACACTATGTGTAAGATTCTCATTCGGACATCTCGGGATCATAGGATGCGTGCGCCTACCCCGAGCTTATCGCAGCTTGCCACGTCCTTCTTCTCTCCTCAAGCCTAGCAATCCACCTATTGGCGTCTTTACACCGGCAAATTCAGCCACATATTACACGACTATGCACGACGATCATTGCAAGTCCTCCGGTAAGAGGAACCTGCTACATCCTTCATACATCACTTTCGTGATGCATTGCATCGATGATTTTGTGAAGATTATGTGCACCCGGCACATTCACTTGTCTAAGGAGGTGATCCGACCGCAGGTTCCCCTACGGTCACCTTGTTACGACTTTTCCCTTGTCACTTACCTCAAGTTCGATAACGCCAATCAGACGTCACCTCGCTAAAAGCAAACTTCAATGAAACGACGGGCGGTGTGTGCAAGGAGCAGGGACGTATTCACCGCGCGATAATGACACGCAGTTACTAGGGATTCCATATTCGTGAGGGCGAGTTGCAGCCCTCAGTCATAACTGTGGTAGCGTTTGAGGATTACCTCCTCCTTTCGGATTCGGAACCAATTGTCACTACCATTGCAGCCCGCGTGTGGCCCCAGAGTTTCGGGGCATACTGACCTGCCGTGGCCCCTTCCTTCCTCCGCATTAACTGCGGCGGTCCCGCTAATTCGCCCCACTACTCCTGAGAGTAATGGTGGCAACTAGAGGCAGGGATCTCGCTCGTTACCTGACTTAACAGGACATCTCACGGCACGAGCTGGCGACGGCCATGCACCACCTCTCAGCTTGTCTGGTAAAGTCTTCAGCTTGACCTTCATTCTGCTGTCTCTCCGGGTAAGATTTCTGGCGTTGACTCCAATTGAACCGCAGGCTTCACCCCTTGTGGTGCTCCCCCGCCAATTCCTTTAAGTTTCATACTTGCGTACGTACTTCCCAGGCGGCAAACTTAACGGCTTCCCTGCAGCACTGCATTGGCCACAAGCCAATGCATCACTGAGTTTGCATAGTTTACAGCTGGGACTACCCGGGTATCTAATCCGGTTTGCTCCCCCAGCTTTCATCCCTCACCGTCGAACGTGTTCTGGTAGACCGCCTTCGCCACAGGTGGTCATCAATAGATCAAAGGATTTTACCCCTTCCTACCGAGTACCGTCTACCTCTCCCACTTCCTAGTTATGCAGTATTCCCGGCAGCCCATACGTTGAGCGCATGGATTTAACCGAAAACTTACAAAACGAGCTACGGATGCTTTAGGCCCAATAATCATCCTGACCACTTGAGGTGCTGGTTTTACCGCGGCGGCTGACACCAGAACTTGCCCACCCCTTATTCACCAGTGTTTCTAGGACTGGCAAAAGGTTTCTTTAGCAGAAACCACTCGGATTAACCTTGTCGTGCTTTCGCACATTGCAAAGTTTTCTCGCCTGCTGCGCCCCATAGGGCCTGGGTCCGTGTCTCAGTACCCATCTCCGGGCTACTCCTCTCAGAGCCCGTACCTGTAATAGTCTTGGTGGGCCATTACCTCACCAACAAACTGATAGGCCGCAGTCCCATCCTATGGCGATAAATCATTTAAAACATAAACCATTCCAGGCATAATGTTCTATCGGGTATTATTCTCAGTTTCCCGAGGTTATTCCCGTCCACAGGGTAGATTGACTACGCGTTACTGAGCCGTTTGCCTTGTATTGCTACAATGACTCGCATGGCTTAGTATCATTCCGATAGCAGTCAGGTCCGGCAGGATCAACCGGATTCTGTTTTTACGTGATTATTGAAGTACACATTGTACTATAATTGGAATTGACGGATGCACATAATCTTCACATTTCAGATTTGATCAGTTGATCAGATCCTCATTTTGTATGCGTAAATGGAGGCCCATGAATCACAAAATGGTATAATACCATGCTTTCATCACAAGCGCCGCCTATTGCTTTACGTATGCAGAAACTGAATGAATCCAAATCCATATAAACCATGCCTAAAATAATTTTAGATCCATTGTTTTTTCAGAATAATAATGGAGGATTTAACGATGTCATACCTCATTTACAAATTATTCATAAAATATGACAAGTTCAAAGCAGATTTGATAGTTAAAATTGCTGAAAGGGTATTGTAGATTAACTTTTGACTAATATTTCAGAATACACGAAGAAAACAAAAGGATCTGCAAAACTATTTGCAAAATCTTTGAAACTTCATGTAAACGGAGTTTCTCATAATATAAGATTCTATGAACCATATCCATTTGTTGTAAAAAAATCTTCAGGAAAAAACTTGGTCGATGTTGATGAAAACAAGTATGTAGATTACTGGATGGGTCACTGGAGTTTGATTTTAGGACATGGTCCAAAACAAGTCAAAGACTCACTAAAAAAACAAATTGAAAAAAGCTGGATGTACGGCACAGTAAATGAACAGACTATCAAACTATCTGAATTGATTTCAAAAGCAGTGCCAGTAGCTGAAAAGATTCGTTATGTTACATCAGGTACTGAAGCTACAATGTATGCAGTGAGATTAGCACGTTCTGTAACTGGGAAAAAAATTATCGCTAAAATAGATGGGGGATGGCATGGATACACCTCTGATTTACTAAAATCGGTTAATTGGCCATTTACAGAATCAGAAAGCAGCGGTGTGGTAAATGAAGAAAAAATAACATCAATACCATACAATGATTTAGAAAAGTCTATTGAGATTTTACAAAAACATTCTTCAGATTTGGCAGGAGTAATTATAGAGCCGATATTAGGCGGTGGAGGATGTATTCCTGCAACACAAGAATATCTTAAGGGAATTGAAGAATTTTGCCACAAAAACAATTCGTTATTCATATTAGATGAGATCGTTACAGGATTCAGATTCAGATTTGGATGTCTATATCCTACAATGAAACTAGATCCTGACATTGTTACTTTGGGAAAGATTGTCGGAGGAGGAATGCCAATTGGAGTCATGTGTGGAAAAAATGAGATAATGGAATTTTCAAATACACGAGCAAAGAAAAAGACAGAACGTAGCTATGTTGGGGGCGGCACATTTTCTGCAAATCCTGCATCAATGACTTCCGGGTTTGCTACACTCTCAGAACTAAAAAACAAAAAATCAATCTACAAAAACATAGATTCACTTGGGTCATTTGCAAGAAAAGAGATCACAAAGACATTTGATGGCAAGGTAATCGTAACTGGAAAAGGTTCACTATTTATGACACATTTTACAAAAGATGGAATGCATGAGATTACAAACTCTGCCCATGCCGCGCAGTGCGATACCGGTATGCTTGTCAAGTATCATTTTAAAATGATTGCACATGATGGAATATTCTTTTTGCCTGGAAAGCTTGGGGCCATATCTGCTGCTCATGATAAAAAAGATATCAAACGAATCATCGAAGCATCAGAAGAATTTGTACAAAATAATTAAAAATTTACAAAATACTATACAATAAACTAAACTTTCATTACCTGTAAGATGTTGTAACTGGTTATGGGCTTGTTTGGGTCAAAAGAAAACTCGGAAGACATAATGTATAGTGCAATGTCATTAATGGAGAAAAATCAACCGAAAGGAGCAATTGCTCTATTTAACGACATATTAAAAAAAGATCCTAAAAACACAACAGCACTATACAATAAAGGACTTGCATTGAATCAAATCAAAAAATATAGTGATGCCATAACATGTTTTGATTTAATATTGCAAAGAAACCCCAATGATGCAGCTGCAATTAACAATATGGGAATTGCCATGGCAGAAATGAAAAACATACAAGGTGCATCAGAATGCTATGACAGAGCAATCAAGGTAGACCCAAAATACGGACCATCTTATTTTAACAAAGGTGTTTTGCTAGATAAATTACAAGAACATGATGAGGCTCTAAAGTGCATGGATAAAGCAATAACAATTGAGCCCAGAAAACCTAATGCACAATTTTACAAAGGGATCATTTTGGGAAAATTAAAAAGACATGAGGAATCACTGAATTGTTTTGAAAACGTTCACAAAATGAACCCCAATCACATGGATGCGTTGTTTCATATCGGAATAGAATTGGCAGAGATTGGAGATCATAAAAAAGCAATAGAGATTTTTGACAAGATACTTGCAAACCACAAAGATAATGTAAATATCATATATGCAAAATCAAGAAGCAAATCGGCAGTAGGAGAATTTCCTGAATCTCTGGAGTTATTAAAAAAAGCAATAAGTTTGAATCCTAAAATAATAAGGGCGTGGGCAAAAGAAGAAAAAATATTTGAAAAACTATACAACAATGAACAATTTAGAAAACTAGTGAAACTCTAAGTATTTCTTATATTTGGAAAAACATAATACAACAGAAGAAAAGACCCATACAAGAATGAAAAAATCAAATATTCATGCATCTGGAGACAAAAGGAAGATCAATCCAGAATGGTTTACAAACAGAGTCCACATGAAAGATATTTCATCTAAAATAAAATCAAAAGAGCAAGACATCTATCATGTTTACTTTGAAAACGGTGCAAAGACAAAAATGCATTCACATAATGGCAATCAAATTCTAATAGTTACAAAAGGAACAGGGAGCCTTGAGACATTTAGAAGATATGGAGCAAGCAAAACAAATTTTAAAATTAAAAAAACTGAAAAAATCAGCCTTAATGAAGGGGACGTCGTATACATTCCATCAAACACCCTTCACACACATGGTTCAACAAAGAAAGGCATGTTTTCACACATTGCAATCAATATTTTACCTTCAAAAAATTCAGAATACAAAACAAGTTGGTATGAATCAGATTTTAAGACAAATGTCACAAAAAAAATATGATTTTCTAGCATGTCAGTTAAAAAAGACTCTGAAATTGAAATAATTTCTGGAAACGAAGGGACTAGAATAAAACAGTACTTTCATCCGCATAACACACTAAATGGAATCAATTACAGCCTTGCACAATTCACATTAGAACCAGGAAAAAAGACATTGTTACACAAGATAAAATCATCTGAGATCTATTATATTTTAGAAGGATATGCAATTTTGAAGATAAATGATGAGTCACATAAATTAAAAAAAGATGATTCGTGTTACGTTCCGCCAATGTCAGTTCAACAGATAGAAAACATAGGTTCAATAATTCTTCGGTTTTTATGCATAGTAGAACCTGCGTGGAAACCAGAAGATGAGATCATTTTAGAATAAACCAACAACAACGTCTAGTCGTAGGCAATTGTTTTTAACAGATGAGAAGTCTACATCACCTGTGAATACATATCAAGCTCTCAAAGCATTGAATGTAAAATCAGATTCATCATGGGATGAAATTAAAACAGCATATAGAAAATTAGCACTTGAATTTCATCCAGATAAAAATACGGGTGAAAAAGAAGGTAATGAATTCAAAAGAATCACAGAAGCGTATAATCACTTAAAGAAAAACTTCGATACAAATACTGAAGAATTTAGACAAAACACAAAATCAAATAACAAAACTAATTTTGAAAAAAAATCACAGTGGGGCGCACCAAAAGAAAGTAAAATACCAGAACAAGACTGGAGTAAATATACGCGCGAATTTGAAGAGGGAGATCCTACTTTTTGGAAAGAATATGAAAAAAAATTTTGGGAAGAATATAATGCACGCATACGTTCAGACGGAAAACATGGAGAATATGAAAAAGCAAAAGAACCAGAAAAACAGCCTAATCTTTTTGTGAATGTGGACAAGAGCTTGTGTATAGCATGTTGTAGTTGTGAAATGATTGCACCGGATGTTTTTTTGGTAAACAAAAATTCAAAATCAAATCCAAAATCATCAGTGATTAATCCAAGAGGTGCAGGGATAAACAAAATAATGAATGCAGCTGAGACATGTCCGACCAAGGCAATAATTGTAGAAAATGCCGATACTAAAGAAAGATTGTTTCCTTATTGAAAATTATTTTAGTTTATTATAAGTTGCTTCAATCTCTGAATCTAAATATTTGATAGAATTAAACATACTATGAATTGGTCCTGCAGAATCATTTGAACTGCGAGGAACTAGATGTACATGCACATGTGGGATATCTTGACCTGCTCCCTTTCCATTATGAATTGCAACAAGTGTAGAACCAGTTAGAGCATCAATTTTTGGAAGAATTGTATGAACAAGTGAAAATAAATCAGCATTTTCCTTATCACTCATGTCTTGAATTTTTACATGGTGTTTCTTTGGAATTACAAGTGTATGACCGAGGGATAGAGGAAACGCATCTAAAAATGCCATAGAATTTGTAGTCTCTCGAATTATTTTAGTTGGGATTTGACCCGAAATTATTTTACAAAAGATACAGTCCATGTCACTTTAACATGCAATCAAAATATTAACTACACTTCAACAATTGTGGCCCAAGCAAGGCCCTTACCAAACTTTATTGTTACCTTGTCACCTGCCTGTAAATTACAGTTTTCAATTATTTTTGGAATGGAGTCTTTAGTTTCAACATAACATGTGCCATCATCATTATTTAGAATAACTACATTTTCAAATACATCTTCACGAATTAAATTCCAAAATGGAAAAACCATCGTAGACATGACTATAGCTGCTACTGCAAATGCTCCACCAAAAACAAGACCTAATTTTTGACTAGAAGATAATTCCACAATTACCACGTGCCACCGGCACCAGAATTTGGATCAAGCTTTTTTTCAGGGATATTCCCATGTGCCTTTTTTGTGTGTCTTTTAAGACGTTCTGGATCATGTAATTCCAAACCACATACATTACACTTGGTTTGATTATCTTTGTCTTTATTTCGTTTGAATAGGCCCATAATTTAGGGAATTTTTGAAATATGATAAAAAGCATACGGTATGTCTTTATAATTTAAATTCAAAAAAATAGATTTTTAATCAAGTTAAAAAAAAATTTAAGATTTTCATAGTTAAATTAATTGGTTTGTGCATAATATTATTGAGAAGAAAATTAAAGAGTGAAATAATCCCAGTATCAAAGTAATGTTTCAAAACCATATTTTTTTAATTAAAGTTGTAGATTAAACCTCAAAGACATTATAAAGGATGCAAGGTTTTTCAAAATCACATGGATCTAAGTAACATCACAGTGCTGGGGTCAGGCATAATGGGACATGGAATTGCACAAGTTTCAGCAACTGCAGGATATAATGTTGTTCTCAGAGATATCGAGCAGGGATTTTTAGATAAAGCAATGGAGAAAATAAAATGGAGTTTAGACAAATTAGTCACTAAAGAAAAAATATCACAACAAGAAGCAAATTCAATTTATTCGAGAATCACACCAGTAGTCAATCTTGCAGATGCCGTAAAAAATGCTCAGCTTGTAATTGAAGTAGTGCCAGAGATAATGGAGTTAAAGAAAAAAGTATATGCAGAATTAGATACTGTTGCAAGGAAGGATGTTATTTTTGCATCTAATACAAGTACTTTGCCAATCACAGAGATTGCAAATACAACAACACGTCCAGAAAAATTCATTGGAATTCATTTTTTCAATCCACCACAATTAATGAAGTTAGTAGAAGTAATCCCAGGAGAAAAAACATCACAAGATGTTGTGAATTTAACTTTAGAATATGTCAAATCAGTAAAAAAAGAACCTGTCATATGTAGAAAAGATGTTCCAGGATTTATCATAAACAGATTGTTCATTCCAATGGTACATGAAGCATGTTACATGATGGACAGAACTGGAGCAACAATGACTGAAATTGATTCGGCAGTCAAATTCAAACTTGGTTTTCCAATGGGAATTTTTGAATTAGCTGACTTTACTGGAATGGATGTAATACATAAAGCAACTATTGAAATGCATTTACGCGATAAAAAAGTAATTTTCCCACATCCAACAATTGAAAAAATGTTTGATGCAAAAAAACTAGGGCAAAAATCAGGAGAAGGGTTTTACAAATATTCTGATGAAAGATATGAACGAGTTCCACTCTCAGAAGAATTGGCAAAAAAATGTAATCCAATACAACTTGTTGCAAATATTTTAAACAATGCAGCTTGGCTTATTACAAATAAAGCAAGTGATGTTGCAGAGATTGAAAAAGCAGCACATTTAGGGTTAGGATTGAAAAAGCCATTATTTGAAACAGCAAAAGAGATAGGAATTAAAAATATTGTAAATGAATTAAACCAGTTATCAACAAAATACGGCAAGTTTTATGAGCCAGATACGCTACTAATTTCTATGCAGTAATTAGTTCAAGGATTTTCTTTACAGCATCTTTTGCAGTATCCACTCCAATAATTTTCACATTTTTTCTATGATCAACGTATCCATCAATAAATTTATCAGCTGCCCCACCAGTATTTCTAATTGCAACCATTGGTTTTTTGTACATGTATGCAGCACATATCTCAGATAATGTCCCAGAACCACCACCTACTATGATAACACCATCAGCAGACAGAGCATTTAGAAAATCCCTTGTCAGACCCATGCCACTTGGGATTACAATATCACAGAAATCATTGGCAAATGATGCATCATCCTGAGGAATAATTCCAACAGTTAATCCATTTTCATCATGTGCGCCTTGTGATGCTGCTTTCATTACACCACCTAATCCACCTGTAAGAAGAACACATGAAGATTTTGCCACTTCACAGCCGATCTCATATGCAATTTTTTCATGGGTAGGTGTACAGCCATTATCATTGTGCCCTATTACTAAAATTTGGATTTTTTTTGTCATTATCATAGATACTAATTTGCCATCTAATATGTTTCCTAACGCAAAGGATATTAAATAATAAAAGACAGTATCTGTATGACAAATCGTTCAATGCCTGTTTGTTTTACAGAAAAACAATACAAAATGATCGAGGACTTTGCCAAGAGAAATGGAATGTTAAATGTAAGTCAAGCTCTTGAAAAGATCTTAAGTAATTAGACGTTTTTTGGAATTTTTTATTTATTATTTTCACAATACAAATATGCCAGAGTTTTTTTATTGGTATTAACTTAAATTATTTCAATTACAACATAACGTGTGGGATTATTTAATAAAAAACCAACTTATTGTGCCATTTGTAACAAAGAACTAACACACAAAAATAAACCAAAAAAAGAGTGGAATGTCAAAGGACCGCTTTGTGGGGATTGCCATTTTGAAAAATCAAAAGAGTACTATGAGGGTAAAGTGAGACAAGCATGTGTTTTATGTGGAACAACAAAGATCATCTCAGAGTTATGGGAACCTAGATGGCAATGGGATATGAACGGTTTACTATGCAAAGAATGTTTTGATAAAAAAGAAGAGTCTTTTGAAATAAAGAAAAAGTTTTGTGCAGTATGTGGAACAACGATGGGCTTTATCAGACACAATCCAAAAAGCAAATGGGGCATAGAAGGACAGCTGTGTAGAAAATGTTGGGATGAAAAGAAAGCAGAACTAGGATAAAAAATGGGATTTTTTAAGAAATTCACTTGTGATATTTGCAGTAACAAATTTTCACGTCAAGAGGAATTGATGAATCACAAACAAATTGTTCATGGAAAAGATCTGCAATATGATTGTAAAGAATGCAAAAAATATTTTTCCAACATGGAAGATATGAGAACGCATTTACAAAGAGAACACAGTTACAAAAAAGACAGATGATCAGATTGCTTTTATTGTTTTAACTACAGGAGGTCTCACTTTAGTAAATACCCTGAATCCACAAATACATTTGATTTCAGGTAATCTGAATAATTCAACATTTGAAACATTAGTCCCACATCTCAAACAAGAATAAAGTACCTCAAATGTTTCAGTAGGCTCTGAAATAACTTCAGTCTCCATATTTTCTTCAGTCATATTTATCATCAAAATTTCTATAATTTAAGGATACCAAATTAGGTTAGAGATAATTCAATGTATACATCGTCAGGAATTTTTAATCTCATCAATTGTCTAATTGCTTTATCATCTGCACTAATGTTAATTATTCTCCTATGCATTTTCATCTCCCATTTTTCATATGTTTCAGTTCCGTTACCACATGGAGATTTTCTTGTTGCAACATGCAATTTTTTAACAGGTAGTGGAGTTGGTCCTTTAACTTTAACACCGGTTTTTTTACCAATACCCATAATTTCATTACAAACACCATCTAATTTAGGCAGACTGATACTAGTTAATTTAACACGAGCAGTCTGAGTCATTCAACTCAACCTATGGTTTGTACTCTTCAGTAATTTCCTTAACAATTCCTGCTGCAATAGTTGCACCCATATCTCTAAGTGCAAATCTACCCATTTCAGGAAACTCTTGGAAAGTTTCTATACAAGTTGGTCTTACAGGTCTAATTTTTACAATTGCTGCATCACCAACTTTAAGGAACTTTGGATTTTCTTCTTCTACTGCTCCTGTAGCTGGATTAATTCTTTGTAAGAATTCAGTTACAGTTGCTGCAACTTGAGAAGTGTGACAGTGCATGACTGGAGTATAGCCAGGAGCGATTGCTGTTGGGTGATGAATTACTATAATTTGTGCTTTGAATTCTTTAGCAACTTTTGGTGGTGCGTCTGGAGTTCCAAGTACATCTCCTCTTTTGATATCTTTCTTTTCAATACCTCTGAGGTTGAATCCAATGTTATCACCAGCTTCTGCAGTTGGCATTTCTGTGTGATGTGTTTCAATTGATTTGATTTCACCAAGAGCACCAGATGGCATTACAATTATTTTTTGTCCTGCTTTCATTACTCCGGTTTCCACTCTACCTACAGGTACAGTACCTACACCAGTAATAGTGTAAACATCTTGAATTGGAACACGTAGTGGTTTACCAATTGGTTTTTCAGCTACTGTAAAGTCATCAAATGCCTGAATGAGTGTCTTTCCAGTGTACCATGGCATGTTATCTGATTTTTTAACTAAATTGTCTCCTTTCCATCCAGATACTGGAATGAATGGTACATTTTCTAGTTTGTAACCTACGGATCTTACTAGTTTTTCACCTTTTTCTTTTGCTGCTTTGTAAGCTGCTTCTTTGTATTCAACTGCATCCATTTTGTTAATTGCAACAATGATTTGACCTACTCCTAATGTTTTGAGTAAAAATGCGTGTTCTCTTGCTTGACCACCTGCAGCAATTGCAGTGTCAGTTTCACCTTCTTTTGCTGAAAGTACCAAAATAGCAGCGTCTGCTTCAGAAGCACCAGTAATCATGTTTTTAATGAAGTCTCTGTGACCAGGAGCATCAATTAATGTGAAGAAGTATTTTGGTGTCTCAAATTTTTGGAAAGCAAGATCAATTGTAATTCCTCTTTCTCGTTCATCTTTAATATTATCCATAACCCACGCGTACTTGAAAGTATCACCTTTTCCGGTCTTCTCGGATTCGGCTGCATGTGCTGCAATAGTTCTATCATCTACAACACCCAGATCCATTAAGAAGTGACCCATAGTTGTTGATTTTCCATTATCAATATGACCTGTAACAATCAGGTTCAAGTGTGGTTTAACTGCCATATCAAATCGGTGTGAGAGGGGATTTATTACTGTTATGAATTTTTGAAAAAAACTAATAAATTTTTCTAGAATTTTTAAAACAAAAAGATTTGAAAAACTACACATAAATCAAAGTGAAAACGAGGAAAGTCATGAAGATTACAGTTTCAGTTATCAAAGCAGATGTTGGAGGAATTGGAGGACACACTAGACCCAGTGATGCATTAATAGAGGCAGTAAGAAAAACTGTCAAAAATTCTGGTAATTTATTGATCGATCATTACATTGGATATTGTGGAGATGATGTACACATTGTAATGTCACATACACATGGAGTCGATAATGATAAAATTCACAAATTAGCATGGGACGCATTTATGGCAGGAACACAAGTTGCAAAACAAGAGGGACTTTACGGAGCAGGTCAAGATCTTCTAAAGGATTCTTTTTCAGGAAATGTTAAAGGAATGGGACCGGGGGTTGCAGAGATGGAATTTGAAGAAAGACCAAATGAAGCATTCACCGTTTTTGCTGCAGACAAAACAGAACCTGGTGCATTTAATTATCCAATCTATAGAATGTTTGTAGATACACTAAGCAACACAGGATTAATTGTAAACAAATCTCTTGCAAGTGGCGTAATAATTAATGTCATGGATGTAGAAGAAGGAAAAATTGCAAAACTTTCGTTATGGGAAGATAAACCTACTATTGAAGCTGCTCTAATGTATCCAGGAAGATATGTAGTATCAACAGTTACAACAAAACAAGGAGAGCCAATTCTTGCAGCATCAACAGATAGACTACACAACATTGCAGGAACATATGTAGGAAAAGATGATCCAATTTGTTTAATCAGAACACAGAAGAATTTTCCAGCAACAGAAGAAGTAGGCAGTGTGTTTAACAACCCACATTATGTTGCAGGAAATACACGAGGAAGTCACAATATGCCATTAATGCCAGTAAAATTAAATTCTCCAGCATCGATCAATTTTTGCATTCCAATTGTTCAAGCATTAGTATTTAGCATGCATGATGGAAAATTCACAGGTCCATTTGATGGATTTTCAACTCCAGATTGGGATTACATCAGAGAAATTGCAACAAAAAAAGCACTTGCAATGAGAAGTCAGGGATTTTTCCATCCGGCAACACTTGTCCCATCAGAATTAGAATACGCTGAAGGGTACAGATCTAGAATGGAAATTGTAGAATCCAAGATGGTTTCAATTGACGAAACCGCAACAAAGTCAGAAAAGAAAGAAAATTACGAAGATCCAGATTAGAAAAAATAGATCATTTTTGGAAAAGGTTAAAAGAAAATCACATCATAACAAAAGTACCTGCATGCAGCGAATCTTGAAGGTTTTTGATTGGAAGACGTATATTTCTACAGCTATTGCAGTATTATCATTTTCAAATTTTATGATAGTATTATTTGGACATACGATACCTGGTGGATTTCTCTCGTTTTTTAAGATTACAGGGGGAGTAATAATTTTAGGAGCAGTTTTTCTATTTGCTCTTGCATGGCTACTAAAAGCAAGACCACATAATCGTCCAAAAAAATATTCTATTGTAGTCTTTGATGTATATGGCAAAAAAAGTGAGATAGCAGACATACGTACTGAATTTAAAACTCATGACGTAGCTTGGAGTTTCATGAAACAATACAAAGAGTCATACCCATTATACAATTTTGCCATGGTTGCATCACTGTCAAAATCAGATAAACCAACTATTTTCAGATACATATAATCAAAAACACAAGAAATAATTCATAATAAAAAACAGGTTTAAAATTCAACTTGAACACATAATCAAAATGACAGATGAGATTCAAGTAAAAAACAGTAGCAAGCAGGATTCAGATTTTTATGCAGGACAATTCAATAGAACATAGTGAAGTTTTCTATTTTAGCTGATGCATTTAGTAAAATGGAATCTACAGCAAAGAGAATAGAACTAACACAATACCTTGTAGAATTGTTTGAAAAAACACCACAAGATGTGATTGCAAGAATTGTTTACCTATTACAAGGAAAATTAAGACCAGATTTTGAAGGAGTCGAATTAGGAGTTGCAGAAAAGTTAGCCATAAGAGCAATAGCAAAATCAGCTGGCTCAGATAATGCAGAAAAGAAAATTGAAGATGAATATAGAAAAAGTGGGGATTTAGGACATGCTGCATCAAAGATTCTGGAACAAAAAGAACAGACAACATTCATGGTCGAAGACATCACAGTAGAACGAGTCTACGAAAACTTGTTTACAATTGCAAAACTAGAAGGCTCAAAGACTCAAGATAGAAAAATGAAATACATTTCAGGACTACTCAATGATGCAAATCCAGAAGAATCAAAATTCATTCTAAAAATTCTACTTGGAACACTGCGATTAGGCATAGCAGAAAATACAGTAATGGATGCACTTGCTATTGCATTTACAGGAAACAAAGAAAATAGAAAAGTATTGGAGCATGCATATAATGTATCAAGTGATCTAGGAAAGGTTGCAGAAATAATTGCAATTAGAGGACTAAAAGGGATAGAAGAATTTGAAATTAATTTATTTAATCCAATTAGACCAATGCTTGCAGACAGAGTAAAAAGCGAAGAAGAGGCAATAGAAAAGTTAGGAAGTCAATTTGCGGCAGAATACAAACTTGATGGAGAACGAGTTCAATTACATATTGAAGGAGAAAAAGTAGTATTATTTTCAAGAAGTTTGGAAAACATTACAAGTTATTATCCAGATATTGTTGAAAAAATTCCAAAGGCAATTCAAGCACAAAAAGTAATTTTAGAAGCAGAGGCAGTTGCAATAAATGAAAACACTGGAGAGTTCTTACCATTTCAAGAACTGATGCATAGAAGAAGAAAATATCAAATAGAAAAAGCAGTCTCACAATATCCAATCACAGTAAATTTTTTTGATGTGTTGTTCTATGACGGAAAAAGTTGTTTGGGATTAGAATACAAAGAAAGAAGAAAAATTTTAGAAAAAATTGTAAAAGAAGATGAATATGCAAAATACGTACCAATGACTATCATTAACAATCAAGAAGACATAGAAGAATTTTTGGAAAATAGCATCAACTCAGGATGTGAAGGAGTGATGTTAAAGATGTTAGATAAACCATATCAAGCTGGATCCAGAGGAAGTTATTGGTTAAAACTAAAGCGAGAATATAGAAATGAACTTGGTGATAGTCTTGATCTTGTGGTAATTGGTGCATTTTTTGGGAAAGGAAGAAGAACGGGAAAATATGGAACACTGCTTTTAGCTTCATATGATTATGACAGAGACATGTTTACAAGCATATGCAAAGTTGGAACGGGATTTACAGATGATGATTTGGATCAGCTCTATCAGATTCTATCAGACAAAGTAACAATAAAGAAAAATCCAAGAATAGATAGTGATATGGAAGCAGATGTATGGTTTGAACCAGAGTTAGTAATTGAAGTAGTGGCATCGGAGATAACACTTAGCCCAATTCATAAAGCAGCAAGAAATGAAATCAGAAAAGATACAGGATTAGCATTACGATTTCCAAAATTTACTGGAAAAATTAGACTGGAAAAGGATGCAGAAGATGCATCAACTAATGAAGAAGTAATGACACTATTCAAAGGGCAAAAAAAAGTAGCTCATGATAAAAATTTAATGTAATTTATGCGCAATATGTCTAAAAAACCATAGAGGATTTAAATTACCTGATAATATTTTGAAATTTAGAAATGTATAGCGGAGAGCTTGAAGTTCAAGCAAAAAGAAAGGCTATAGCAGTTTTACAAGACGAAATCAACAGAATCTTAAATGCAGCCAGAGAACTTGCAACATTGCCAGACCTGATGATGAAAAAGGACAAAGCTGGGATCAAAAATGCCCTAGAGCAAATCTCAACTATTGAAGAAGAAGTAGAAAATCTTAGAAGAAAAATCACTAGAGAAGTAGCTGATGTGGGAGGTTTAATCATGAATAGAGAAAATCTTCTTAATACAGCATACACGATGGATGAGATTGCAGGTTACATAACCGGAATAGCATTCAAACTTTCTAACATCAAGATAACTACATTGAAAAGTGCAAAATTGGACGGAGATATTACAAAGTTGATTGAGTTGGTAGTAGACGAAGTATACAAATTAAATGAGATCATTCGTAGTCTAAATACCAATACTGCTAATGCAATTGAACTAGCACAAGAAACACAAAAAATAGAACGTGAGATAGACGTCAAGTATAGACAAGCAACAATTAAACTGTTATCAGAAGTTACAAACATCAAAGAATTATTGTTGATAAAAGACGTGATTGAAGGAATAGAAGAAATGTCAGACAAGTGTCAAAGGGTTTCAGATTCTTTCATACTATTAGCACTAAGTCTATAAAATCACCACCTATCTTTTTACTTAATTTTTATTTTATAAAATAAAGAAGAGTATGACTTGAAAAGACAATTAAAAATACATATGGTAATAGTAGAGAATTCATATACGTATAGTATTTAGAAAATATGATGCGAGGAGAACTAATCGAAAATAGAATCATGGTATGGAATATTGAAGATTCACGTAAATTATTCACTCATGGATATTACGGCAAACCAATTGGAATTTCAAAGCCAAAACCTGAAGACCTCAATGTACCATTAATTCTAGATTTGATAGAAGGGTTGTACCTACTTGAAAATAAAAAAATTAGCATTTACAAATTAAATCAAAAAATGACAATTGAAGAAATGATAGAATTATGTAAAAAAGAATATCATGATTTTGATAAAAAATACTTGGTATACAAAAATTTTCGAGACAAAGGATACATCATAAATCCTGGAATAAAGTTTGGGTGTGATTTTGCAGTATATGAGAAAGGGCCTGGAATTGATCATGCACCATTTTTGATTCAAGTATACAATAGAAGCGACCAAATCACATCAACTGGAATTGTACTTGCAGGAAGACTTGCAACTACAGTAAGAAAACAATTCATCTTGGCAATACCAAAAGGAAAAGATAAAGTAGATTTTCTTGCTCTAGATTGGTGGAAAGCTTAAACTTGTTTTATGTGACCAGCTATTCTGTCATAAATCTCAAAAAGTTCTTTAGTGATTCCAAAGTCTAGATGATTCTTCCATTTATTTCGAATTCTAATTGCACCGTCAGTTGGTTCTACGTAAATTGTAGCATCACGAATTGATTGTTTTGCAATCATATCATTAAGCACACTGTCATCATTCAGTCTTCTTGCAAGACTACCACTACCGCCCCAAGATACTTTAAGAATTGTTTTTGATGAAAAATGTCCCTTTGTTGTAAGGATAGTGTTAGCTACATAGTTTATCATTCCTTGGTCTGTGTTTTTTCTAACAATAAAGTGTGCTTGATATCTATCAAGTGCGCCCCACGGGAGTGGATTTGGATCTTGCATCATTATCCCTTTTGAATAATTTGAATTACATCAATGTTAGAATTTGTAATATCGATACACCCCTTATTTGTAATCATTCTTGGGGTTTGAGAAAAATATCTACTGTAATAATCGCCTTTTTCAACATCGTCAGTTCCAATGGGTTTTGATTTAGAATCAACGCCGATCTTTTTTAACATATCAGAAAATTTCTCAGGCCATGTTTGTAACACAAATGTATCTGGCTCTGAATCATGCATAAAATACAAAAAAACATACCCACAAATAAAGATATCAAGAAAAGATTCTTACGAAATACACTTGAACAATCGAATTAAATAATACAAGAGTTTTGAATTAATAATTATGTTAAAATTTCATGGCAAAATTGCTCTAGTAACTGGTAGTGGAACTGGGATAGGACAAGCCATTGCCAAAAAATTTATTGAAAATGGCGCCAGTGTGATAATCTTAGGAAGAAGACGAGAACCATTAGAAGAAACTTCAGTAATTCTAAAGGAAATAATTTCCAAAATAAACAGCGGAGCATTTGTAAGAATTTTCTCTGGTGTTGATGTCAGTGATGAAGCGGGAATGAATGATATGTTTGATACTTTAAAAAAAGAAAACATCACAGTGAATTATATAATTAATAATGCCGGAGTTTCAGGCCCTGTAACGTGTTTTGCTAATGCATCACTAGAGGAATTTAAGAGCACTGTAGACATTCATTTGACAGGAACGTTTTGGGGATCAGTTCAAGCATTAAAAGTAATGAAAGAAAATGGAAAAATTGTAACAATATCAACATTTTTCACAGAAGAAAGACCTCTGGAACAAAGACCATATAGATTCAGAAGTCCATATACAGCATCACAAGGTGCAAAGAACAGACTAGTAGAAGCAATGTCATGGGAATTAACAGATAAAAAAATCATATCAATTGGAACAAACCCAGGTCCAGTGCACTCAGATAGAATTTACAAGACAGTTTATCCAAAAGCAGCAGCAGAATTTTTGAGAGTTAGTGGTTTTGAAGACTTGACACCAGTTCAAGTTGAAAAGGCAAACAAAGAGATATTTCCATTATTAGGAGAAGATGAAAAAATTGTAAAAGAAGGAATTGTGAAAGCATCACAAAAACTAGCACCAGAGATGGGTAAAGATGTAGGAAAATTAACTACGACCATAACAAATTTACTAAATAAGATTCAAAATATTGCAGAAAAAGTTCAAAAAAATACATCACATATGATTGCAGACCAGCAATTCTTATCACAAGGACAAGTTGCAGAAGCAGTTTTGAATTTATGTGATGATGAGATTGGAAAAATGCTAAACGGCAAAATAATTCCAGGCGATAGAGTATTTTATCCAGTCAAACCCCACATAGGCACTACTACACCTGAAGTACATCAACCAGACTTTACAGGAAGGTCCATAGTATTTACAATTGACGCAACTGAAAAATCAGATGCACTAAGAGTGGAATATTTAGCACAACATGTAACAAAAAATGGCGGTAAAGTAGCATGTTTTATCTCTGAATCTACCCCTAAAGAATTGCAAGAATACATCAGTGGAAAATTCCATTCTCATATAGTTAATTTAAAAAATCCAGAAGAGGTACAAAAATGGTTAAACACCGCAAATACTAATCTTGGGAAAATCTTAGCAGTAATTCACATTACAGGAAAACTACCAAACATTTCTAAACTAACAGAATTATCAAGGGCAAAATGGCAAGAACTAATTGAGAAATTCATTACTACCCCTGCAACAGTTGGGCAGAAAGTACTAGGACAATTTGTTCCAGGCGGAGATAAGGATCCACGACTATACAAAGATGCAAAGGGCGCAATGATGATAATTGGACCGGATTTACCAATAGGTGCTAAAGTCACAGGACTGCAAAGAGCGCAAGTTGAAGTATTTCGAGGAGCACTAAGGCCATTTACAACTACAGTAAATCAAGAACTAAGTGACGTACTTAATTCAAAGATCAGGATATTTTCCATATTTCCTGGTTCGGTCACTGGTTCAGAACCAAACAATGAGAGAATCGCTCAAGCATTAAACTTCTTAGTATCAGACAATGCCATAGATTCTTCTGAAGTAACATTTTGTGTTGATGAATCAAGACTGGGATGAAGAAATTCTCTGAGATTAAAATCGGAGAGGAGTTTTTTTCCACATGCAGTATTTCAGAAAAAGAACTGGAAGAATATTTTAAATTTTCACGAGTGAAAAATGCATTTTTAGAAGACAGACAAAATACAAAACAAAAAATGGTATCAGGCAGAGCAATTTTATCAAGAATGGAAGGAGAGTTTACAAGACTGAGTCAAATTTATGGAAATCACATAATATTTGTTGGAACTGACGGAGATTCAGAATGGGAAAATAGAAGTAGTAGATTCCTAAAACCATTGTACACGGATGAAGTATTAAAGATAAAATTTACAGTTTCTGCAAAAAAAGATATCGATGAGGAGTTTGGAAAAATCGCAATAAATTATGAAGGAACCAAAAATGATGGAGAAATTGTTGTAATATCAAAGAAAAACTGGTATCAAATGAAAAAAACAGTGTAAAAATAGAAATAAAACAACATCTAAAACAAATGAAAAAAATTACCAAACAGGAAAATAGAGTTAAAATAGTTATTCTATAAATAATATCATGAAAATAACTGAAATAAAAGTAGACGATAGTCAAACAGGTTATTATTGGATACAGATTTTTGTTAAAAATCAAAAAGAAGCATATTCGTTAAGAGAACAAATATTTCAAGACCAAGAAATTAGAGAAAGAGTGCACAACACAATAAAAAAAAGTCAACAGGTAGTATCAAACTCTTCAATTGAAATGGAAGTAATCATACACAATATGTTAATAGAAAAATTACAATCAATTCTAGATGTAAAAACACCATAATAGATTTTAACTTACTGTAAATGACAAAAACAATTCAAGGTACAAATGCAGAGACAATCCCAAACTCAATTAATCATAGAAAGTAACTGATAATTTTGTAGTAATGGTTTAATTCATAGATCGGAAAATACCAATATGAGTTTTGATTGTAATTGCACCATCGATGACTATGGAGAACTACTCTTAGAATGCGATGAGCATAGAGAAGCCAATTTCATGAAGTAGATTTTATGATGCCTCCTCAAAAGTGGAGGCAAATGAAATGCGTTAACTAGTTTATGTGAGCTATTTGCCTTCCAGCTAACACCGCGAGATATCCCTGACTCAATGAAAGTGCCAATACAAAACTGTGTATTAAAAAACAGAGACAAAATAAAGTCACTTTTTAGTAAATTCTTATAATATATCTTAATTAGATATAAAAATATATAAAAATTAGTGTAAAATTAAAAATATTATAAATTTTTAAATGATTTAATGTAATTTGTAGTTGAGACTAATTTTCAGATTCGTCGTATGCTTCATCTTGTTCATAATTTTCCTGAAGTTCTATCTGATGATCCTCTTCTTTCATTTCCTCACGTTCCACTAATTTCCATTCTTTTTCAATTTCTTTGGATTTTTTAATAACCATACGCAACATACAGATTCTGAACTTATTAGGCAATTCATAATTTTCAATTATGATATTATCAATGAAAACTAGCTACCAATTAAGAACAAATTTTCAGATGCAGAATCTAAAAATAATTTAATTGCAGCAATGATAATTATCGTAGATACTAAAATTTGTAGATAGCGTTCTTTAATGTCCAAAGACAAACGGGCACCAACTATTCCACCCACAAATGCCCCTGCAGCCAAAAATCCTGCTTGAGTAAAATCAGGATGACCTAAAATGCTGTGAGTGATAATTCCAGACAAAGATGCAAATAACAAAATAAATTGTGATGTAGGGGCAGCTTTTTTCATAGTCATTCCAATTCCTACAACCATCAAGGGTACAAAGATTGTCCCTCCACCGATTCCAAAAAATGATGATATTATTCCAGCAAAAAAACTTGCAGCGATTGTAAAAACAATCATTAATTTTGTAAGTTTTTTTTCTTTAGTTTCAATTTTTTTTCTTAAATAAATATAGATTGCAGATGAGATTAACACCAATCCAAATAACACCTTGAAAATTCCCGGAGTAACATCGCTGGAAAGATACGCTCCTAAAATAGTTCCAGGAATTGTTAAAAGTCCAAGTTTTAATCCAAGAGAATATTCAATTCGTTTTTGACGAGAATAAGAGAGTGTAGAACCCACAGCATTGCTAAATGCTGCAAAAAGACTATTGCTTGCAGCTAAAGTTGGAGGAAATCCAAAGAAAGTCAAAACAGGTACAACAACTATTCCACCTCCAAGACCAATCATAGAACCAAGTACTCCAGCTATAAACCCTAAAGGAATTAGCCATAGTTGATCAATCAAGATAATTACCACTCATAGTCACAATACATTGAATTTAGTTTGTTATAACAAATTTCCAAAGATATCCTTTGGTGTTGGTAGTAATTTCCAAAAATAATTGTTTTTTAGCCAATCCATCTATTTGAGAGGTGCTAGTAGTATGCTTACCTTCAAGATGATGTGATTTAGCAGCATCAATCCAAGCAGAGACAGAGTCTAAATTGCCGGGTTTTTGGGTTTGCCAGCAATCACATACAAGTGATTCTATCATTGTTTGATAAACAATTTTTACAGAATCTAATTGAGACATAAATGGATCTGTTTGAATTATTCCCAATACGGTGTCGGGGGAATCCTTACTGCCAGTCATGTGAATATTACCAAGAAACTTGCCATCTGAGTCTTTTAGTTCAGTAGAAGTACAATATTCAACAGAATTTTGTTTGGTGTTATTGCCATAAAAAGTACAATATTGAGAAATATTATTACCAGAGAATTTGAGTGGGCTGGACATAGATATCCCTTTTGAAGATAATACTGACTTCATAATAGAATTAGAATCCACGTAAGAAAAAGTAATTCGATTAGAAGGTGTTTCGTTTATCTGTGTTGGCTTTTCATTTACAGGTGTTGGTATTGAAGTCGTTGGAATCACAATCATCACAATAATAACTGCAGTAATAATTACAAAAATAATAGGCAATAAAATCTTCGTTTTCAATTCATTGATTCAAATTATTATTATAAAATAAGGTTTTGCAATTCTAAATAGAGATTATAGTAAGCTTTGAAGCTTTTGTGATGTGATATTTATCTACAAATCCAGAAGTAACTTCAAGAATGTATAATGCATCAGCATCAGGAACAATGCTTTGACAAGTCATGGTTTCAAGTGCAGTCTTACACGGTTGGATGTCTTTTTCTATATGTACAACATGTCCGTCTTTATCAAACCAAATCATATCCAATGGGAATTTCATATTTAGCATCCACAAAGAATACAAATCTGATTTCTCAAAAACAAAAACCATTCCTTGATCATATGGAAGTTGGTCTTGAAACATCAACCCACGTACACGTCTTGGCTCAGTATCAGCAATTTGCACTTGTAATGTAATATCATCGATTTTGACAGTACCGGTTGGAAATTTTACTGACGCTAGTTTACTATCACTTGGAATTGACAAGATCCCAGCAATTCCAATAATTACCGCTGCAATTACTATAGGTATTAAAATCTGGGTTCTAGTAGTCATAAGAATACTAGTTTTTTCCTTTTAAAATAGTATGAGTATTGCATTACAATACAGCATGAGTTTAAGGTCATCCATTTTGAAAAATGGGTCAAACCTCGTACTACCTTATAATTAAGGAAAAAATTGAAAAAGGCTAGATAAAATTCTTCAACATATCCTATGTTTCACAGCCAATCCACCTCATCATCAAACCCATGAGGATCAGCACCAATCACTTTGAAGTTCACATATTGAATATCTTACAATCCAAATCAGAGGGAAGCGGTGCAATGCATGCGTCAGGATATAATTTATCGCAATTATTTGATTTTCAAGGTATTTGGATTTCTTTTACCATTTGATTAATGTTCTCTTCTGACTTTTTTACCTCTTGTTTAATTGTAGATGTAATTTGTTCTTTTACATCTTGTAATTGCTCATTTTGTTTTATTTTTTCTGTGCCCTGTCCTACATTAGAAATAAATGCGCCAGATCCTCCACCTATAATAATAAGTCCAATTATCATCATCAGCACAATAATGATTAATATTTTCATGTTATTATATTTCTAAAATTGTAATGAACTTAAAGATTTAGAATGATAAAATTTGTAAATTAAAAACAAAAGTCAATCATAACGCCAGATAGTATTAAATCATATTTGACTATAACCTATCACGATAAAATTTTTGGCAATAATAAAATAATTTAGAAGATGCACATGATTGATCAACATAATTTTTGGTTTAATGAGTACAACATATTTTGCAGTCATACATTATATCTAAATTCATTCAAAATAATACAAAATAAGGTTATCATTTTTCTTAAAAGTTAAGAAATTCTTTCAACGTATTCTTCATGAATTTTTTTCTGTGTTTTTACCATCCATAAAAATGCCTGATAGTTTGCATCCATAGTAATGGATTTCTTTTTTAATTAACCACTCAAATGTGCAAATAATTTGATCATATTGTTGGTATTTTTTAAAAGTCATCATTCAACAAAACCATACAAAAAATGCATAAGACGTCTAGTGCATACTTTCAAAAAAATATAGTAAATCAACGAGGAAAGCATGAACCTAAAAACAAACTTTGAGTGCTTCCACCCTTTTTGTTTTCATCCATTACTGTTATTCAAATGACAGTTCCTCGTCAAACAAAGTATTACTAAATAATATTAAAGTAATTCTATAGAATCTCATTACATTCGTAAAGCATAATTGAAGAACATTAGATAAATATTAAAAATATAATATTTAATGAAACTTACAATTATTTAAGATATTTATACAAATTATTATAAATAAATTATAATAAAAATATAAATCTCCACATTAAATCTTAAATAGTTAAATTTTCTATATGTGTTTGTGTCGAATTCAACTTCGACTGAATAAATTGCGTGACCCTGTAGAACAAAGTAAGGCAATCAGGCGTTTAACGACCTGACCACGAGAGGAAATCTCTCCATGTTCTACAATTTAGGGTTACGCCTTTTTGTTAGTAAAAGTAAATGTTAGATCTAATAATCAAAGATCTGTTTTTATTTGTGAATCACGTATCGAATGTGGAAAGCTGACACACTATTCTATTGTCAAATAGTGGCATCAGTTTGCCGGTCTTTGCATACCTGCATGACTGCGCAAAGGATGGTCCGCAAAAAGTCAGCTTCCAAATTTTACAATAGATGAGAAATTTTTTAATAGTAATTGTAATCACAGAACAAACCAAGGTCGTGATAAAATTTACAGATTCATTTTTAGAAACAATAAACATTTTGTTAGATTTGCAAGTAGGCGACACATCAAGATTAGAGCATATTAAAAAAATGGTTTTAGATAATAAACCGATATACAAAAGTGATCAGCAATACATACAGAGTCTTTCGAGAACATACAATATAGATTATCAAAAAAAGCCAATTGTTGAAGAGCAGTCAAAAATGATTAACTGTCGTACATGCAGTAGTAGCATTCCAGAATCTGCAAAATATTGTCCATTGTGTGGAACAGGGCAAAAAAGAAAAGAAGAACACATAGCAAAAAAAATTAATCCAGTACGCCTTATTCCTAAACTAAGATCATATCAGATTCTCACCATTGTTGGAGCACTTACTGCAATGATACCAATATTATTCATAGTTGCAAGAATGGATCCATTACTACTTGCGATAGAATACGAAACAGGAAGAGACATCTCAGCCATGGCTGGAATTTTTGTATCTTTGGGAGCAATATCAAGTACCTTAAGTATAATTGCAGTTATAATCACATTTGTAATTAAAAATCCAAAAAAGGTTGGAAGAAGTTTGTTTTTTATATCATTTGCGATATTATTAAGTTCTATATCTATAGGAGTTGTAGGTTTTATTATTATTTTAATTGCAAGTAAAAACGCATACAATAAAAGACATTACTAATCAAGAGGTTTGGAAAATATCAGTAGAATAAAAGTAACTAAAAACCGAAAGAGGAACTTATATTTTAGAAGATTGATTAAAGATCAATATCCCTAGTTTCTCTACTAAATAATGTCGGAACAATTAGAATTATGGCACCAATGATGATATTAATTCCAAGTGCAATAGGTATCATTTCTTTTGAGACACTTGACATCAAATATACTGCAATTAAAGGAGACCAAGAACCAAAAATCAGTCCTGCATTATATGAAAATCCAGCAGCACTGTTTCTTATTTGTGTGGGAAATCTTTCTGAAAAATATGTTGGAATTGGTCCAGATGCGGTGGAGACAACAAATGCAAAAACAACCACATACAAAATTAATCCATAAACGTTATCCAATATTGCATTTGCAAGCGGAATGGAAATTATTACAGATGCAAATACAAAGAGAAGGATTGATTTTTTTCGTCCAATTTTTTGAGATAACCAACCAGTAAAAATCATTCCAATCCAAGAGGATGCTGTTGCATAGATCATGATTAATGCTATCTGTTCTTTTGTAAAATTTCCAAACTGCCCCAAGTATGTTGGCAAGATACTGATTGAACCATGATACATGTAGACAAGGCCAGTCATTATTGCAGCACACAGCAAAAACTCCTTTCTATGAATTTTCCCAAAAACAATGCTCCGTAAAGGAGTCTTTTCAAGTGAAGATTCTTGATTTTTTTTTATCCATAGTGGAGATTCATCCATACCAAGTCTTACAAAAAGAGCAACAAATCCAGGAACTATGCCAGTAAAAAATAAGATCCTCCAACCATATTCTTCAAATAAATTTCCAGGAAACACAATTGTTATTATTTGAAACGAGATGGCCGCCAACAAAAAGCCAAATGAAAAACCGCTTTGCAAGAATCCAGATAAAATACCTCTTTTCTGTTTGGGGGCACTTTCGATTGTAAGAACAGCCCCACTTCCCCACTCTCCACCAGCAAAAATTCCCTGGACTAGGCGAACCATTATCAAAAAAATTGGTGCCAGTACTCCAACAACAGCATACGTAGGCAAAAGTCCAACTGCAAATGTTGCAATGGAAAATCCCAGTATTGTGATTATCATGGATTTTTTTCTACCAAACTTGTCACCATAAATTCCAAAAATAACAGAACCCAGTGGTCTCATTATTAATGTAACAGTGTAGGATGCAAATGTCGCAAGAATACTAAAAACAGGATCCTTTGATGGAAAAAATAATTGACTTATTGATGGAATAACTAAAAGCATCAGAACGATATCATATCCATCTAATGACCATCCAAGAAAAGAACCAATCGCAATTTTTTTTTGAGCGAGAGTTAAACTCAACAAAACATTCCCAACTAAGTTGTATATAGGCTTGATTTTTAAAAAAGTGAAAGACAATTTAAAAACAAAAAAACTTTTCATAAATGAATCAGCATCAAGAATTATGCTTGCAAAAGATTTCCCATGGTAGAAATATGGTTATAGAAATTAGGAGTACACAGTATGTCAGAAATCAATATCAAAGAATATGAAAAAAGATGCCAAGACATGCTAGAAGATGTAGAAGTAAGATTTGCAGCACTTTTAGACGAAAATGGAAAAATATTGGCAGGGGGACTCAAAGAAAATACCAATATCAAACTTACAGAAGAACAAATGAATTCCATATGCAAGGAATTGGCTGCAAGAGTTGAAAAAAGGAAAAAATACGATGCAGAGTTAGGCCGTGTAAAGTACTCTATGTCTCGCAGAGAGCATGTTGTGATAATGAGCTTTCCAATTTATGAAAAGGTGATAATGATAGTAGCAGAACCAAATGTCAACATAGATAGACTGGCATATAAGATAATAGAAAAACTTGGAAGTCAGTGGGATGAATTTTTTGGAAAATAAATTTTTAATAAAAAATAGTTAATGCATTACATTATTTTTAAAATCATTTATTGTAGAAATTGTATTTTTTGTCTCTTGACCAATATCACGAACGGTTGCACCATTATATTTTTTTGAGATAATTGTTCCAGCTCCCATTAGTGCCAATCCTATTGGAGTAGTAACTGGTTCAGGAGCTAAAAGTAGCGCTACTCCGATTTTTTGCATTTTTTTTCCTGGTGATGGTGCTTTTTCTAAACATCTCATAGATCTAGCAGTTCCTTTATCATCAATTTTTGATATGTCCTTGTATAGTGATGCTCTTCGTATGGCAGAATCAGAAGCCTTACGTACTTTATCCAGTCGTGCCTTTAGATGATCAACCATATGGTTAGACATTTAGAAAAATGCAGTTAAGACTCGATGATCAATATAGAATACCTACAAGTCAATAAAGAATAACCATTCAAGAGACACTCAATTATACTAGGTGCAAATTAATAATTAAGATACATTGAAGGTAAAAAATTCAAAGAGACTGGAATCTATCAAAGCAGCACATCAATCAGAAAAAGCAAGCTACAGTGCAAGAATGGAGGATTATTTAGAGGTAATTTCAGAATTAGTAGAATTAAAAGGATATGCAACAACATTGGATATTTCACGATACATGAATGTTAGTGCACCAAGTGTTACAAAGATGTTACAAAGATTAGAAGAAAGTAAATTATTAGAATATGAGAAATATCATGGAATTAATCTTACAGAAAAGGGAACCCGAATAGCTATCGAGATAAGACAAAATCATGGAATTTTACTTGAATTTTTTGAAATTTTAGGTGTAAATCATGAAACTGCAAATAAAGATACTGAAGGAATTGAACATCATCTAAACCCCAAAACAATAAAGCAATTAAGAAAATTCATAACGTTTCTAAAATCAAATCCTAAAATCATAGAGAATTTTAAGAGTCCTTAAGAAATATTTGAATATCATTTTGTGTGGAGGCATGTTTCATAATACTACGTGAAGCCTCAGAACGTTTTGGAATTAGTATCTCACCTTTTTTACCAATTCTGACAGATGTTACAAACGTATCATGTACATAGATGTCGGCATACATTGATGAGTATTCCTTACCAACGTTTAGCAATAATGAGGATTTGTTCTCGAAAAAAGTAAATGGTACACCACCGGACATATCACTGGATAGACTTGTTGAAGAATTTTTTTCAACAACGTCAATGTGAATCTTTAGTAATTTTTCAATTTCGTTGATATTAGAACCTCCTTTTCCAATAATGGATGACATAGATTGTTTGTTAACTATGACCTTTGCTCTATTATCAGAGAGTATCTCAACTTTAACAGTAGGATCAAATTTCTTGAAATAATCGCGTATTTTGTCCTCTGCAAGTTTCTCAATTCCAACTTTTTGTACTTTTTTTGATACTGGAACTATGACATTTTCTTCTCCAAAAGTGTAGATTTCATGCTCAAGAACATTATCAGTAAAATTTCTAATCTCAATTACAGGTCTTGCCAAATCAGATTCAGTCATGCCGGTTGGTACCTTTACTACAAGTTCTAAATCATAGATTTTACCAATGTGCCCATCTTTGACAAAAACTACAGTATCTATGACGTTTGGGATAATTCCAAGTTCAATTTTTCCAATAAAACGTTGTATTGCATCTAATGGAGAATTTGCATGGACAACGCCGACCATTCCCACACCAGTCAGTCTTAGATCAGCAAATGTTCGAAAATCTTCTCGACGTCGTACTTCATCAAAAATTGTGTAATCAGGTCTAACCAATAATAAAATATCAGCACTGTTATCAAAGCTACCATCTAATTTTGTATATTGTGTAATACCAGGATTTACTTGTAAATCACGTGGGGATTCAAATGTTTTTACAATTTTCCCTTTATGATAGTAAAAATCGGCAAGACTTGATGCAAGGGTACTTTTTCCAGAGCCTGGTGGACCAGAAATAATTATTCCTTCAGCTCTATCAGAAAATCTTTTCATCAACTCTTCAGATATTTCATAGTCATCAAGTGTCAGTTTAACAATAGGGTGAACTATTGTAATTTCAAATGCTTCAGAAAATGGAGGGTGGGTTATGGCAATTCTATAATCGTTGTATTGGATTACAGTTGCACCATTCTTTGAGATTTCCACAGTGCTTGAATCAGAAATTGTGGTAGTCTCTAAGATTTGAGACGAAATTAGTTGGAGATAGTCTTTAGTAAGAATTTCATCAGAAAGTTTTGTTAAAACAAAAGAACCAGGTTTACCTTTTTTTGCCATTGGAGACATGTTTTCCTTGAGATGCACACTCATTGTTTCAGAATCAAAAAATTTTAAAAATTCCAAAATAAGATTTTTAGAAATCGGTTTTACAAACACAGAATCCAGTCCTTCCGCTTGTGCAACCAGATGCTGAACATTATCTGAAGTGTAAAGAGTTGCATGATTTTGTTTGGCCACATCTTTAATTATTGCATCAATTCTGCCAGAGCCAGACATACGAATATCTTCAGATGTTGGATGTGAGCCTGTAATAAGAACAGACAATCCGAAACTATCAGACATATCCTTGAGTTTTTTTATTGTTGCCAATCCAATAAATCCCTGTTCTTTTCTCTGAGATGCTTGCGATTGTAATTCATCTAAAACTGCCTGAGGAATTATTATTTCGGAATTTTTTATAATACCTGATTCTATATAGACAATCAATTGTCCATTAATAATGATACTAGTATCAACTACAATCTTCGACAAGTTTTCAATCAAATTTCAAATGAATTAAGACCATAAATTACTTTGCCAGAATTTTTGAAATTGTTTTCAAAATATCAGTAAAGTCGAAGGGTTTTGAGATATAAGAAATTGCACCTGAATCTAAAACTTGTTGGATGATTTTTTGATCATCACTGGCAGTAATTAATATGATCTTAGCATCATGATACTGCGCAATAATTTCTTTGACGACGGTAAGTCCATCTTTTTTAGGCATTGCTAAATCTAAAAGTAACAAATCAGGGATAATCTGCAAAAATAATTCTACAGTTTCTGCACCGTCTTTTGCTTCCCCCACGATATTATGACCATCGATGGATAAGATATCACTAAGAACTAATCTAATGGCATCAGAATCATCTGCAATCATAATGTTTGCCATTAAATAATAAAAGTGTCACGTGTAATTAAAAATATGGATTAGTAAAAAACAGAAGACATATGAGAAATCTTTTGTTTTATTTCATCTAAATTATAATCATTGTGAATCATCGAATTTTTCATTTCACTTACTGCACTTATTAGTAAATGAAACATTTCATCAGTAATGGTAATGTCAGATATTTTTTTAAAAACAGAATCAAGTAATCCAGATAGAACACCTAGTTGTTCTTTTCCCATCATTGGAGCTAATCCTTTAATTTTATGAGTGGATTTTTGAATTTGGGCTGCATTTTTACACAGCTCATGACTAGTAGGACAAGAATTCAAAATATTTTGGATTTGTGAAATTTCATGATTAATTTCATCAGTGGCGATTTTGAGAAATTCTTTAGACATGAATGACTAAAAGAGCCCACTCATTATTTTTATACTCTATGCTAGATGTCAAATATTGTGAAGATTGCAAGTAAGACATTTGCGTTAGTAGCAATTTTGATCATAGCTGCTGTAATCAATTTAATACTGCTTTACCAATCAGAACAAACAGATGTTTCTCAATCATATTCAATTATCAAAACAGGAGATCTTAAAGTACATGCAGAATCTGTTTCAGGATTTGCCATATCAGTTGCAACAGGAAATGTGAAAGATGAGAGCGAAGTAAAAAAAGAAATAGAAAACACAGAATTAATTCTTAAAACATTGAAAACTGGTGGGACATTAGACGGTCAACCAATAGAGAAAATATCACAAACATCAGAATATAACAAAGTGCTAACATCATGGAATACTTTTAAAGAAAAAGCATTATCAGTGCAAGAAACATCAGTATTTGACAAAGAGGCTACAAGTGCAGTTAATTACATATTGCAGAAAAATAATGAACTTGTTTTAACGGTAGATGAGGCTTCTAAAGAAATATCAAGTTTAGGCAGAGACTATAACAAACATAAAGAAATTATTAATGAACTAGAAGAATCTGCAAAAAAGATAGGACAGATAACATTATTGATTTCAGCTGGTGATGAAAGCAACACACAAAAATCACTAACAGAAGAAAGAATAAAATTTCAAACAGGTTTACAGAAATTAATTAGCACTACAGATACATCAGAATTAGGAAGTGAACTGGCCAAAATCCCAAGAGAGAATTCTGTAGAATTACGAAACCTAGATCCATTATGGGAATCAATGCAACCAAAAATCATCATACTTGAAGAGAGATCGCTATTATCTCCAAACTTTAATGCAATAAAAAATGAAATGACCATAGATAAACAAAATCTGTTTTCAGATATTGATGATTTATTAAAATCAATTAATGCTCAGGTAAAAAATGAAAATAACAGTGCACAAGTAATTATTCAAATTTTATTGATAGTAGACATAGCAGTATTTGTATTTGTGCTATACATCATTAGACAATCTCTTTTACCACTAAGATTAATCACAAATGCACTTTCAGAAATTAAAGAGGGATCATATGGTAAAAAAATAGAATATTCAAAAAATGACGAAGTGGGAGAATTGGTGAATACATTTAACATAATGTCAGATACAATTCAAGAAAAAGAAGAGATCTCCAAAAAAACAGACACTGCAAAGGATGAGTTTCTAGCAATGATCACTCATGAATTAAAAACACCACTAGTTCCAATTCAGGGATATTCGGATATTTTACTTAGTGAACATTTGGGAAAATTAACAGATAAACAAAGAGAAAGAATAAACATAATCAAGTCAAGCTCAGAAACATTACTGTCATTGATATCAGATTTGCTGGATGCTCAAAAATTAGATTTGGGTCAGTTGAGAATGAAAAAAGAAATGAAAAATATCAAAGAAACAGTTTTGAGTGTAGTAGAATCATTTTTACCACAAGCACAGAAAAACAAAATAACAGTTATTTCAAACGTACAAGATATATCAACAGAATATGATGAAGAAAGAATAAAGCAGGTGCTATCAAATTTAGTAAAAAACAGCATGACGGCAGTAGAACCCGAGAAAGGAGTAATAGAAATCATTGTGAAAAATCTTCCCCAAGTGATTCAAGTTAGCGTAAAAGATAATGGAATTGGTATTCCAGCAGATAAGCAAATGAATCTTTTTAAGAAATTTTATCAGGTAGACACATCACTTACAAGAGAGAAAAGTGGAAGTGGCTTAGGATTAGCAATATGCAAAGGCATAATTGAAAACCATGGAGGAGAAATTACAGTAACAAGCACACAAAATCGTGAAACAGTGTTTACTTTCACATTGCCAAAACCAACAGAGTTAGGAAGATCCCCAATAGGAATTGCTTAAAGAAAACAAACTTTCTTAACTAAAAACACTCACTCTCCTAAAAAAATGGGTTAATTGTAATAATGTAAAATGAATCATGAAAATGATAAAAATACTCAATTTTACGAGAATTGTACCATATATTTTGAATTCTTACGTAAAAAAGGAGATAGTGACGATGGTTTTGAAGACGAATACTACTTTACCATGCCTGCGATATCAAACCATTAACACACAAAAAATGTCCAAATAGCAATCAACTCATTTTATAAATTCAATATTTTGAAAAACCAACATTATAAAAGATTAGAAATTTCCAACTGTGAACATAAAAAGTAACACATGTGAGACTCCATGTGTCAATTGAAGATATAACATGAAATAGCAGACACGGGACAGTAAAAAAAGAAATATGAATTCAGAAGTAGAAGTAATAAGACAACAAGTGGTAAAATGTACTAAATGTGAACTCTCTAAGACTAGAACAAATGCAGTACCAGGTAAAGGAAATTTCCAATCAGATGTTGTTTTTGTTGGAGAAGCACCAGGTAGAAATGAAGACAAAAAAGGGGAACCGTTTGTAGGGAATGCAGGACAAATATTATCGAGTGCATTGGAAAGTGCGGGGATATCAAGAGAATCAATATACATTACAAATGTCGTAAAATGCAGACCACCAAATAATAGAGTACCGACAATTTCTGAAAGAGATACGTGTCATGAATATCTTCAAAAAGAAATCGCAATAATAAAACCAAAAATAATATGTATCTTAGGAAATACTGCATTTAATTCAATTTTGGGTGGATCAGAAATTACAAAATACAGAGGCAAAATTGTGAAAAAAGACAAACAATATTATTTTTTGACAGTTCATCCGGCAGCCACAATATACAATCAAAAGTTAATTACAATTCTAAAAGAAGACATAATAAAATTATTCAATTTAATCAGAGAATTAAAAAAAGGCAAAGAAATTCCAATAGATATTGACTACTCTACCTAGAATGTTTTACTCGCGAGACACGGTTATAGTTGCAAAGAGCATGCTAGGAAAAAAACTAGTACGAAAGATAGGAAATAATGAGATTTCAGGAATAATAATTGAAACAGAAGCATATAGACATAAAGATGATCCTGCAAGCCACGCATTTAGAAAAATCACTGAAAGAAATAGAGTTATGTTTGAGGAAGTTGGGATAGCATATGTTTATTTTACTTATGGAATGCATTATTGTTTTAATGTAGTTGCAAAAAATTCAAAATTTGATGCAGGTGCAGTTTTAATTCGTGGCATAATGCCTGAAAAAGGAATAGAAATCATGAAAAAAAATAGAGGGGTGGCAGACATAAAAAAACTCACAGATGGTCCTGCCAAAATAACTCAGGCATTCGGAATTACAAAAGAGCATTACGGAGTAGATTTGACTAAAGATCCAAAATTATTCATTACCGAGGGAATAAAAAATCATGAAAAAATAATTGCAAGTCCCAGAATAGGAATAAAAAATGCAACAGACAGATTGTGGAATTTTAAAATATCAATAAAATAAAACTATTCATCATTGCTTTCATCTAATGTCCACGGTGCAAATCGTCCTAGGATTCTTTGCCAATCTAATCGTAGAAGCAAAACAATTGCGGCAGTCATCATCGCAACAAAAATTATGATTCCAATGTATATCGTATTCATATCATGTATGTCTTTAAGATATGGTTCTATCAGAGAAAGCCCAAGACTGTGAGATATTAAGACTATAGAATAACTAAGAACAATTTTACCAGTAAGAGTAGCAATAAAAAATCTTTTTGGGTTGTATCTTGAAAGTCCAAGTGGAACATAGATTAAATCATCAGGAATTGGAGTTGCTGCGGCAATAAATGCAGCAGCTGCACCATACCGTTTTACCAATCTCTCAAAAGGCCGCATTCGTTTTCTAGTTTTTTCATTCATGATACGCCGTCCTTGAAAACTCACATAGAAGATAATTTGTTTAGCAATAGTTGCAGTCAGTGCAGAAACTAGTACCAAGATATGCAGGTTAAATTCATCACCTACAGACATGGTTGCAAGTAAAAGAAATCCAGGTAGTGGGATAAAAGGAATTAATGAACCAAAAAAATTCACTAGTCCTAGACCTAAATATCCAACTTCAGGTGAAAATGGAAATAATGCAGAAAAATCCACAGATCAACCAGCTAGTAGGGATTATTTAATAAAAGCGAATGAAATAATTGCCGATAAAAGTCATTTACGCAATCATTAAAATATCATATTTCTAAAACAAATTAGATGATCAAAAAAGAGTATCCAAAAATTTGTGATGAAATATCCGGAATTAGTCCATATATCAGATTTGTAGGCATAATTGGAAAAGGGGGGGAGCTTTTGGCATACAAAAGAAGGCCAGATTTGAAACCTCTTTTGAATGCAAAAAACACACAACATCAATTTGCACATATTGCCACTAAAACAGATCTTGAGGAATTTTTTGATGAAAGTCTTGGAGAAGTTGAATTTGTTTGGGAAGAAAGAAAAAAAGTTCAAACGATATCATTTGGAATCAAAAAAGTTCGTGTTTGGGTATCTATTGACAAAAAAGTAATTCGCTCAGAAATGCTAAGAATAATTGATTCTTGCTTGCCAATTGTAAAAAAATATGCAAAGGCATAAAATAATTAAATTTTGAAATAGTAGATATAAAAATTAATTCAGAAATCAGTCTCAACATATGTCATAATAGAAAACCCTAACTTTTTTTAGAACAATAATTCTAAGAAAAATATGGAGGTAGAAGAAATTCAGGATTTAGTAGATCAAATAAACATCAGAGATTTTGGTTCAAAAGAATACCAAAAAATGAAAATTGAAGAACTTAGTGCAGAACTCAGAGACGCCATGAAATTTCAACAAGAGTCATTTCAAAGAATGGAAGAATTGGAGGGAAAAGGAATACAAAAAGATTTAATAAAATATGCAAGAGTGATCTGTAAAAATACCATAGAAAGAGAAATAACAAAAATTCAAGATGTGTATCTTGAGAAAATTAAAAGCGAATATCTCAAATCAAAAAAATAAGTTATAATTCATCATATAACCAGCATCGGACATAGCCAGTTTTTGTTTTGATTTTAGGTGGAACTGTTTTACATTTTTCAATAGCAAGAGGACATCTATCAATGAAACGACATTGATTTGGAGGATTCAAAAGGCTAGGAGGAGTACCTTTAATGTATTTTGGAATACTTCCGGTTAGTTTTGGAATTGATTCTAAAAGTCCTTGGGTGTAAGGATGTTTTGGATTTTTATAAATCTCATATGAAGAACCAAATTCCACCATTTGCCCACCATACATAATTCCTATTTTATCTGCAATTTCAGATAATACTGCCAAATCATGTGTGATGAGCATAAAGGACATGCCATTTTTTTTGAGTTTTTTTAGCAAATTAACAATTTGAGCCTGAATTAAGACATCAAGTGCAGTAGTAGGTTCATCTGCAATAACAAATTTAGGCTTGAGTAATAACGCCATTGCAATCACTATTCTTTGTTTCATTCCACCACTTAGCTCATGAGGGTATTTTTTTAGAACAGCATCATTCAAACTGACAGAATGAATTGCATTTGTAATTACATCATCAAAATTTCCAGAAAATGTATGCTGCTTTAAAATTTCAATAAATTGTTCTTTTATAGTAAATACAGGATCTAGTGAATTCATCGCACCTTGAAAGATCATGGAAATTTTTTTCCATCTAAATTTCTCAGTAAAATCAGATTCTGAAATATCTAAGACAGAATCACCGTCAAAGAGGATCTTCCCGTTTGCCTTACCACCTAAAAGCATTCTAACAATAGAAAGACCCAAAGTGCTTTTACCACATGCACTTTCTCCTGCAATACCAATTGATTCCCCATCATACAGATCAAAGCTTACATCATCTACTGCATATACAGACCCCTTTGATGTTTGATATTGAGCAAAAAGCCCATTTACTGTCAAGACCACAAACTTATTAGATCTAAACTAGAATTTCAGTTTTACACTAAGGGATATAAACAACTTTTACAGAATATAAAAAATCGATTCAAATGAAATTACCGATTTGTAACTTTGATGCAAAAAATGCAGTACTCTGCCCGAAATGTGAAAAAAGTGTAGAGTCAGGATCAATCACAAAAGCAGATGTAGATGCATCCATTATCCTAGCACGATTAGCAAAATCAAATCAGATAATTGATAAATTTTCGCTTTATTCCTGTAAAGAATTTAATGGAAACTTTGTGTTAACTTTGGCTAAAAACGACATAATGGCAATTAGACAAAGCAGGGTACTGTACAGATTACTTCAAGATCAATTTCATGGAAAAATATGGTTAGTAGAAGATGATAAAAATGATAAAAAATTCATCGAGGATCTGTTCTTTCCAACAAAAATATTATCAATTAATTCAGTTTGGGCACCTGGCGGTGTACAAAAAACAAAGGCGGTCGTATCAGGTAAATGGACACCGAGATTTCCAATTGATACAAATAAAATAATTCAGATTGTCAAAAATGCCCGAAACCTTGACATTGAGATAGAATTCGAGGAAAAAAGAAGGTAAGAAAAAGTGGGATTTGTTAAAACGCATGATATTGCAGAATTAAACGTAGACATTATTGGAAAAGAGGTAGTGCTAGGAGGATGGATAGAAGATCTTCGAAAATTAGGAAAGATGACATTTATCACATTACGTGATGTTTCAGGAATTTCTCAAATCATAGTAAAAGGAGAATTAAATGATAACCTAGAAGAATTAAATCGTCAAAGTGTAATTAGTGTAAGAGGAATCGTACAAGAAACAAAGGCACGTGATTTTGATTTTGAGATAAAAGCTGAAGAGATAGACATACTAGCAAAAGCAATACATCCATTGCCTGTTGATCCAATTGGACGATTAGAAAGTAATATCGATACAAGATTAAATCACAGAGCATTGGATATGAGAAATCAAAAGACAGCATCGATTTTCAAATTAAGACATTATGTGTTAGAAATACTACGTAAAACATTAGCAGAAAAAAAATTTATTGAGATTACAACACCAAAAATAATTGGCAGTGCAAGTGAGGGAGGTGCAAATTTATTTTCATTAGATTATTTTGGAAGAACTGCATATCTTGCTCAGAGCCCACAACTATACAAAGAACAAATGACAATAGGACTAGAAAGAGTTTACGAAATATCTAACTTTTACAGAGCTGAGAATTCACATACTGGTCGTCATCTTAGTGAATTTACAAGTGTGGATATTGAAGCTGCATTTATGGATTACAATGATGTAATGAATATTTTAGAATCATTAGTTATGGAAGTTTATAAAATCACATCAGAAAAATGTAAAAAAGAACAAGAAAGTATTGGTCATGTAATCGAAATTCCAAAAGCCCCTTTTGAGAGAATAACATACACACAGGTGATTGATGAATTAAAAAAGATTGGAGAAAAAATAGAGTTTGGAGATGATTTGCTGGATTCACATTTAAGAATAATTGGAAAGAATCATCCGGGTTTTTATTTTCTAACTGATTGGCCAATGAAATTAAAACCATTTTACATAAGAGAAAAAGATGAAGACCCAAAATTATCACGATCGTTTGATCTTCAATATGGATATCTGGAGCTATCATCCGGAGGAACTAGACTTCACAATCCAGAGATCCTACAATCAAGATTAAAGGAACAGGGTTTAGACCCAGCACAATTTGCAGATCATTTACAGACATTTGATTGGGGTATGCCACCTCATTCAGGTTGGGGAATGGGTTTGGATAGGTTGATGACAACACTTATCGGAATAGACAATGTAAGAGAAGTTGTTCTATATCCAAGAGATCCAGATAGATTGAGCCCATAAATCAATTCAGATTTTTATTGTCAAAGAAATAACAATATAACATGATTGATCAAGCAGATGCAAAAAAAGTAGTGGAAGTAATAGGAAATAATCTAATTGGGGTGTCACATGATTCTAAAAGCTTTCAAAAGTTACCAGATTCTTTCTGGGGTTATTTTGCAAGAGGACACGATACAAAAGGAACATTTGGAGTTATAGTCACGTATTCTGAAGAAGGAAAAGATGTAGACGAAATAATCAAGATGTATGAAGATTGGGCAAATAAAAATAAAAACAAAGAATCCAAATAACCTATTTGGTTTCTTTGAAGAGTTTTCTATACCCATCACATTCTTTACAAATGGGTTTTCCCTTGTATTTTGGATTACCATCAGTAATTTTTAAGGTGCCAGGATTTATTTTACAAATACAACAAACAACCATAATTATACATAAAATAATACAATTTATAAAAATTGGGAATTGTATCAAAAGATAAGTATTCCAACTAAGCATGAGACGAAAGTGGCTGGTTGTAAATACAAAAAATCCAATTGATATAATTAAAACAGAATTATTTTGCATTATGAAAATGTCTTAATGGAAATCATTCTCATTTAATGAGAATGAAAGTCATGATATTATATGCAAAATTGTATGTATAGATATGAACAAAAAAGTGTTAATTGGAATTGCAGTTGCACTAGTTATTGCTGCCGTTGGAATAATAGGTGTCAAAGCGATGCTAGGAGATGCAAAAACAGAGATGCCATATGAAGAACAAACTGAAAAAACATTGAATCTTCAAGAGAGCCCAGGAGCTACAGAACCAAGCGAAACAACTGAATCTGGAGAAAATGAGGCAAATGAAAGACAGCCATAACCACATATTAATGAAATAAATTATGTGTTATAGATTGTCAGTAATTTTTTTGGTAAACTCAGATGTGTATTTGTCTCCACCAATGTCTTTGGTTTTGACACCACTTTTTACCAAATTAAAAATAGTAGACTCTAGGTTTTGACCAACCGCAATACATTTTTGGTCATGATGTTTTGCCCCAAGCCAATCAAGCATCATTTTGATAGATAACAAAAATGATGAAGGATTTGCAATATTTTTTCCTGCAATATCAAATGCAGCACCATGAACTGGTTCAAACAATGCAAAATTATCCCCAATATTAGCAGCTGGTGCCATACCCAATCCACCAACAACTTGAGATGATTCATCTGATAAGATATCGCCGAACAAATTAGTAGTCACTATAACATCAAATTGTTCGGGTTGACGAATAAGATTCATGGCACATGCATCAACATACATTTGTTCAAATAAAATATCAGGATAGAGTTTTGCTACTTCATTACATGATTTTGCAAATAAGCCATCAGTGAGTCGCATCACATTTGATTTATGGACACATGTGACCTTTTTCATATTATTTCGTTGTTTTGCAGTTTCAAAGGCATATTTTGCAATTCTTTTTGATGCATCTTCTGAGATTATTCGTAACGCTACTGCCGCATTTCCCAAGCTGAATTCTTTTCCAGTATAAAGATCCTCAGTATTTTCCCTAACTATCACCATGTCAATATCATCTCGTAATGCAGGCATGTGAGGATATGATTTAGCAGGTCTGATATTTGCATATAAATCAAGTATTCTACGTAATACTACAATTACATCAGCTGCAGATTCTCCAACTGGTGCCTTCAAACATGCATCTGATTTTTTTATTGTTTGAATTGTTTCTTCAGATAAAGCTTTTCCTGTTTCTTCAAGAGCTTTATCACCAGCAGATAATTTTGTGATTTCAAATTTTAAATCAAATTTATCATTAATTGTATTTAATACAGATATTGCGGATTCAGATAATTCAGGACCAATACCATCACCAGTAATTAATGAGATTTTATACATGATAGAACATAATTCCAAGACAATTTTAGGATTTATCTTACCTGTTTTTCTTGTAGCATTTTTTTGAGCATTATTCTATTAATTGCATCAATCACTGCTTTAACAGATGTCGTTACAATGTCTTCACCGACAGATTTTGCTGAAACCTTGTTACCTAATGCATCTTCAACTTTTACTGTAACTTCACATAATGCGCTAGAACCACCAGAAATTGATGCCAATCCATAGTCTTTAATTCTAATTTCAGAAATTTTTCCAGTAATTTTTTGTATCGCATTTAATGCTGCATCTACCGGACCAACTCCATAATCAGTTCCAATATGATCCTGACCATCAATATTTAATTTTACAAATGCATAAGGCATTGTTCCAATTCCAGTTGAAACTGAAAATCCAGTTAACTGTACAATTCTTTTAAGCTCTTTTTCTCCCAAGACATCACTTGCAATTGATAATAATTCAACATCTGTGACTTGTTTTCCAGCATCACCTAATGTTTTGACTTTGTCTAAGATTTGTTTAGATTGTTCTTCCGTAGGTTTCACACCATATTCTGCAAGCATTGCATTCATTCCATGAATTCCTGCATGTTTTCCAACTTGGAGCCATCTCTTTCTTCCAACTAATTCAGGACTAATTGGCTCGTATGTGAGAGGATTACTCAATACACCGTGTGTATGAATTCCGGATTCATGACCAAACGCATTGGTTCCAACTATTGCCTTGTTTGGTTGAACTATAATTCCCACAGTTTTCGATATGAATCTAGATGTATCGTAAATTAATTCAGATTTGATGTTAGTTTCATACTTTTGTTCAAATGGTAGACATTTCAATGCCATTGCAAATTCTTCTAATGAAGCATTTCCTGCTCTTTCCCCAATTCCATTAATTGTAACATGTGCACAAGAAGCTCCTGCATGAATTCCAGCTAATGAATTTGCAACTGCTAAACCAAAGTCATTATGACAATGAACACTTACTGGTAGTTTTGTAGTTTCTACTGTATCTTTAGTCAATACGGCCATGTATTCAGGAGTGGAGTATCCTACAGTATCAGGAATATTTACTCTATCAGCTCCTGCTTTTGCAACAGCAGCAAATACTTTTTTTAAGAATATTCTATCAGTTCGTGTAGCATCTTCAGCAGAAAATTCTACTTTAAGACCCCTAGATTTTCCATATTCAACTGCTTCAATTGCTTTTTCAAGTGCTTGTTCTCTTGTCATTTTGAGTTTGTATTCCAAGTGAATGTCAGAAGTTGCAATAAATGTGTGAATATAATTTAGTCCTGCATCAACTGCAGCATCAATATCTTTTTTGACAGTTCTAGTTAATCCTGCAATATCACATGATAATCCCTCAGCAGTAATCATTTTAACTGCTTTAAATTCACCGTCTGAGATTACCGGAAATCCAGCTTCAATTGCATCAACACCTAATTCATCGAGTTTTTTTGCAATCGCCAATTTTTGATCAGGGGATAATGAAACCCCAATTGTTTGTTCCCCATCTCTTAAGGTGGTATCAAATATCCTAACTTTCATGCTCCGCTCCTCTGTAATGCAGCTACACCGGTTCTTGCAACTTCTATAATTCCAAATGGTTTTGCTAATTCTTCAAAAGCTCTTATTTGATCAGGGGTAGCAGTCAACTCCACCATTATAGAATCTTTTCTAACATCGTGTATTTTACCACCATATGCATTTGCTAACTTGTTTACTTCCATGCTATCATTAGCATTACTAAGTTTAATCTTAAAAATACTTAGTTCTCGATATACTGTTTTGTGCTCATCTAGATGTTTTACTTCTATGGTATCAATCATCTTATCTAGTTGTTTTACAATTTGATCAATTTGTTTTTCATCGCCATAAGTAGTGATAGTCATTCTTGAATATTCTGGATTTTCAGTAACACCTACAGCAATACTATCAATATTGAAATTTCTGGATCTGAAAAGATGTGTGACCTTAAACAATATTCCAGGTTTATTTTCAACTAAAAGAGTAAGAATAGCCCACATGATAAATCACTAAGAAGGTAAAATCATATCTGCAAGAGAAGTTCCAGGTGCTACAAATGGCAATACATCCTCTTCTGGATCAATTGGTATATCAATTACGGTTGCAACATCACTTTTCAATGCTGTTTTAATTGCCTTATCAAGTTCATCCATTGATTGTGCACGTATTCCTTGAGCCCCATATGATTCTGCAAGTTTTACATAGTCAGGACATTTTCCTTGATCAACTCCAATCATTCGTCGATCGTAAAAAGTTCTTTGCCATTGTGCAACCATTCCCAATGTAAAATTATTTAATAGAAATACGATAACTGGAATATCTTCCAACACTGCAGTGGCAAGAGAATTTTCTGTCATGCTAAAACTACCATCTCCTGCAATATCCACTACAGGAACATCAGGTCTTGCTACTTTTGCACCAATTGCTGCAGGAAATCCCCATCCCATTGTTCCAAGTCCAGTAGAACTAAAGAAAGTTCCAGGTTGGATAACATCATAAAATAATGATGCCCACATTTGGTGTTGTCCTACTTCAGTAGTTACAATAGAGTCATTGGGTAATATTTCTCTAAGTTTTCGCAATATCTTTGCAGCACCCATTTCACCTGGATGAAGTTTTAAATTTTCTTTCCAGTATTCTTTGGTTTCTTTTACATGTTTAATCCAAGTATTATTTTCAGTTCTTTTGACTGCTTTTTGTAAGAGCATTTTTACCATGATTCTAAGTGATGCACGTACATCACCAACTACGGCCACAGAAGTGGTTTGATTTTTACCAATTTCTGCAGGATCTACATCCATATGAATAATTTTCAATCGTTTTTCAAATGCCTCAAATGTCCCAACAGACCTATCAGAAAATCTTGTACCTATTGCTAATACACAGTCAGCTTCAGTCATCATTTTATTTGCCTCTGCATGTCCATGCATTCCAATTGGTCCTAAAGATAGAGGATGGTTCTCTGGAAAAGCACCTTTTCCTTTGAAAGTGGTAACTACTGGAATCATAAGTAATTCAGCTATTGATTGAAGTTCTGCAAATGCAGATGAAATGATTGTTCCACCACCTGCTAAGATTATAGGCCTTTCAGCGCTAAGTAAAAGATCTATTGCTTTTTCAACATGTACAATATCAGGATCAGTCCATGGATGATATCCACGAATTTTAAACTCATCAGGAAAAATCATGGATGCTTCTTTTTGTTGTACATCTTTTGGAATATCAATAAGAACAGGCCCAGGTCGACCAGTCTCTGCAATGTAAAATCCTTTTCTCACTACAGATGGAATTTCATCTGGAGTTCTTGGTTGAAATGCATATTTTACAACAGGATTTGCCATTCCAATAATATCACTTTCTTGAAATGCATCTTTTCCGATCATCGCCACTGGAACTTGGCCAGTAACTGCAATCATTGGAGAAGAATCTGCTTGTGCAGTTGCAATTCCAGTTAAGATGTTAGTTGCACCTGGTCCAGAAGTTGCAAAGCACACACCTGGTTTCCTACTTACTCGTCCAAATCCATCTGCCATATGTGCTGCAGATTGCTCATGTCTGACTAAGATATGTCTGATGTCACATCTAGCAAATTCATCATACATTGGAAGATTTGCACCTCCAGGTAAGCCAAACACTTCTTTTACACCTTCTTTCTCCATAGCGACCATTAATGCTCTGGCGCCTGTCATAGTTTCCATTTTATTCAATCAAATCCATCTCCATAATTTTAATGTGTTAAAATTCAGAGCACGTTTTACAGTACTAGCTCAACTAGTACTAAAACAGGCAATACATTTTTTGTCATTGTGCTCATTGAAATTCAAAATTAACGTATAATCTATAATTAATAAGGATTGTCAGAAAATTACCAGTGGTTTTAGCATGATTAGTCCAGAAGATTTAAACAAATAATTTTTAATATTTTAAATAACGATTTTGTCAGAAAATGAAGAAATTATCAGGATAATTGAAACACTGTTTGAATCAGGAAAGACGAAAGATTTTTCATCACTTAGAGACATACATCTAAATGATCATAGATTTTCAAGTTTTAGCGATTTGCCACCATATGATCTTAAAGATTTTCAAAACACAATTGAATTAGAAGAATTGAAATTCATCAGTATTTCAGATTATGATTATCAAATTAAAAATCCAAAAATAAGTGTTTTTGGAAACACCGCAGTTGTAGCTCTGGAATTAAATCAGAAAGGAATGCTAGTAGACACAAAAGCATACACAGGAGAACATATTTCAATTGAAGGAAGAGCAACTTTTGTATTAATCAAACAACCAACATGGAAAATTATCCATATTCACTTATCTAAAATAAATAATTAATTTATTTTCTAACTTCTACGGGTTTGTTTTGATTAGGTTGATTTGATTTGTGGTTTGTTTTGATTAGGTTGATTTGATTTGATTTGTGGTTTGTTTTGATTAGGTTTTTGAGTTCTTAGTGATTGATATAATTTGAACGCTTGATCAACTGTTGCATTTCCATGAACGATAGATCGAACAGCCTTGATCATTGCAACTGGATTTTCAGATTGCCAAATATTTCTGCCCATATCAACACCCACTGCACCACCTTTGATTGCATTGAATGTTAATTGTAATGCATCACGCTCAGGGATCTTTTTTCCACCAGCAACAATTATTGGAACAGGACATGATTGAACCACTTTCTCAAAATTATCACAGTAGTATGTCTTGACAATATGAGCACCTTGTTCAGATGCTATTCTACATGCTAATGAGAGGTAACGAGCATCTTTTCCTAGTTCTTTACCAACAGCAGTGACTGCAAGTACAGGAATTCCATATTCTTCTGCTTCACTAACTAATTTTCCAAGATTTACAATAGTTTGATGCTCATATTTTGAACCGACAAAAATAGACATTGCAATTGCACTAGCATTTAGTCGAATTGCATCCTTAATGCTAACAGTAATTTCTTCTTGAGATAGATCTTCTCCAATTATACTAGAGCCACCAGAAACACGCAAAACCATAGGTACTGTAGTAGAGGTTGGAACGGATGTTCTTTGTACACCCCTTGTAAGCATCAAAGAGTCACAATATTTGAGTAGAGGTGCGATTACTTTTTTTGGATTTTCCAATTTTTCAGTAGGACCTAAAAAATACCCATGATCAACTGCCAACATCAACGCACGATTATTTTGTGGTTTGATTATTTGTGATAGTCTATTTTTTAATCCCCAATCCATGTATCTACGATTTTGAAAGAATAGAAATACCTTTCTTAAGCCTTTCTCATTTAGTGATAATTATTTTCATTGCATTATTACCACTTCTAGCATGGTCAAATGCTTTCTGAGAATCTTGAATAGGATATGTATGAGTCACCAATTGTTTTACATCTATTTGAGATGATTCAATTAATCTAAGAGATTCTTTGGTGTCATTATCAGATGCAGCATAACTTGTCACCAATGTAATTTCTTTAGAATAGATTTTTCCCATATTCAAAATAATTTTTGCGTCCTTTGAAGGAACACCAAACATCATCACAGCACCACCTTTTCTCACCATATCAATTGCATCTTCAAGTGCTTTGAGACTACTTGTTGCAATTATTGCTACATCAACTCCATTTCCATTAGTATGATCCAAAATTTTCTTTTTTCTATTCTCATCTAATGAATTAATAGAATCTGTAATGTTGAATTTTTTTGCAAAATTTAATCTAAAATCATTTACATCGAAGCAGAAAATCTTTGAGAATTTTTTAGACTGTGCAAGCATTACATGCATCATGCCAGTAGGACCAACACCAAAAATAGCCACCGAGTCACCTTCTTGATAAGAGTATTTTGTCCATGCTCGAACACAACATGCCAATGGTTCAATCATTGCAGCTTCTTCAAAACTCATAGAATCAGGAATTTTGAGAACACCGCCATGATCTACATTCCATTTTGGTACAACGTATTCTTCAGATAAACCACATGGTGAAAGATTTGTTTCATAATATTTTGGGCACATTGTTTCATTTCCATGCATACACAAATGACATGAGTAGCATGGAACGTGATGATGGGTAAATACTCTATCACCCTTTTTGAATGCAGTTACATCTGGGCTTACATCAATGATTATTCCAGCAGGTTCATGACCTAATCGCATTGAAGGCTGACCATATTCTCCAAATACTTTTTCTAAATCAGAACCGCATATTCCACATGCATGCATTTGCACTAAAATATCTCCAGAATCAAGTTTTGGAACTTTTGTTTCATTAATTGAAATAATGGATGGTTCTTTGACAAAAGCAGTTTTCATATCAAAACTTAGAATATTGAATATAAGTAGATTAGATTATACGCCAAGGATCTTTTTGAGCATTAATCTGTAATCAACTTCAGATTTTTCACTTCCAGCTGAAGGCAATGCAAAAACTAGTGTAGATTTTTCTGCTCTAAGTGCAGTTAATTCATCATTAATGGATTCTGTCATATCATCACTTACCAAAACTAATCCAACATCAGAATCATCAGTCAGTTTTTTGATTTGATCTAATGTATTTTTAGGAGTATCTGAGATAATTCCAGGCACTCCTGCTAATTGAAAACTAGTGACAAATGATTTGCTTCCTACAGTAAAGATTTTCATAAATCAAAATGGCGTTTATTCTAATTTAACCCTTTTTGGCATACAGTGGATCAGGAAAGATTGATTTAGCATAGAGAACAAACTAATCTATGGGAAAAATCAATACTGAAAAAAACATCTATCTATTTACGCATGGTAGAATGGATTTACAAGAAAAAGCAACCAGTGCCCTAATCTCAAAAGGGTTCTCAAAAGAGAAGATCATCATGGCATTACCAAGTAAAGTTGGGAATGTTGGAGATTACATGGCAATGCTTTGGATGCCACCAACACCAGATCATATCAAAATTCAGCATATTACTAAAGTTGAAGAAGTAAAACCAGAGGGAATGATTGGACTTTGGAAAGGTGTTTCAAAAGAAGATATAGAAACTATTCCACTTGGATAGAATTAGCTGAATCCAGCACCAAATTCATCCCCTTTTTGAAGAGGGTCTCCAGAATCAGAACTTTTTAATTTTAAATAAAGCAGTGATTCATAAACTATATCCATTGAATCATCATCAGTTAAATTCGAATTTAATTTAACATGATCTTTGTATTTTTGTAGTTTCTCAATATTTTGTTCATCTATTGATACTCCATCATTTTCGATCATGGTTGCAATTTTTTCAACTAATGAATTGTACTTGTTTTCATCCATAATTATTTTGTAATACTTCTCATTATTAACGAGTTCGAATTAAAAAAAATTACAAATCAGAAATTAATCCTGAAAGAAAATCACAGTATTCCTCATCAGAAAACCTAATTGTTTCTATTTTATTTTCTTTTTTAGCTAAAGCTACAGATTCTAAATGATAACATGTTGTTTTTTTGACTAATCTACCAAAATAATATCCTAGACAAGAGCAATATTCAGCATCAGGATCTAACCAGTGTTCTTTACCCTTACCAACTACAGTCCAAATTTTTCTTTGACTTGGTTCAAAAAGATGTAATTTGACTCGCTTTTCAGAAACTACAGATTCAATTCGCTCAGAATCTTTTTTCACAAGAATTTAATTCAAAGTCTATCGTATATCTTTGATGATTAAAACAAGAATATTACCAACAAAACCAATAATGGTTTTAGAAGGTAAAAAAAAGAACATCATAGTAACAGACTTACACATAGGATTTGAAAGCGATCTTGCATCAAATGAAATCTTTATTGGGAAAAACACTTCAATTAACGAAACAATAGATGAATTATCAAGCGTGATCGATTTAGAAAAACCAGACTCGCTAATTTTACTAGGGGATGTGAAATCTAGCATTAAAAATATTTCAAAAAATGAGTGGGATGAAATCCCATTGTTTTTTAATAAAATGAGACAAAAATGCGATATCATAATGATTCCTGGAAATCACGATGCAAACATGCAGAAATTGGTTCCAGAAAATATCTCCATGATTAGTTCAACTGGAATGGTAGAGGAAAACATTTTGCTCACACATGGACACACAATGCCTTCAAAAAATTTTTCCCATGTAGATAAAATCATCATGGGTCATGTGCATCCAGTATATTTCCAAGATAACTCAGTATTGAACGGGCAAAGAGTTTGGGTTTCAATGATAACAGAAAAACAAAATATCTTCCCGAATAAATCAGGAAAAATAGAAATAACAATTATTCCATCATTTAACAAGTATTTTTATGCAACACATAAAAAAAAATATAAAAAATCAATTTCACCAATAATAGAAAAAATAAAACAAGTGTCATCTGCTAGAATAATTACATTAGATGGAACAATTATTGGTGATGAGTCAATCATTGAACGAGTACTATAAGATCTCATGGTATTATAACAAATTATTACAAAAATTTTTTAAAATAGTTATTCTATGTTATCATACGGTTCAATAGGATCTTTTGTTGTTTTGTTATCTTTGAGCCATTCCAAAGTTTTTACAAAAGAGTCTGCCAATTCGATAGTAGTAAGAACTGGAATTCCCAATTCCAAAGATTTTCTTCGGATTTGATATTCATCATCAAGCATTCCAATAAATTTTTCAAGTGTAGATGTACTTGGAATGTTTATGATAAAATCTATTTTTCTCTCATAAAGTAAATCAGCAATGTTAGGTTTTCTTGTTGGTTCTGAAATTTTGTGTACAACTTCAATATCACCTAATTTTTCTTCAAAAAATTCTGCAGTATGCTCGGTTGCAACGATTTTAAATCCTAAACTTTTCAGTCTTGCAATTGGCTGCAGTAATTTTTCTTTATTTTGAGCTCCACCTACTGTAACAAGAGCGGTTCCAGTTCTTGGAAGAGTGTATCCTGCAGAAGTAAGTCCCTTTGCTAAAGCATCATAGAAGCTTGTACCAAAGCATGCAACTTCACCAGTAGACTGCATTTCCACTCCTAATCTAATATCTGCTCCTTCAAGCTGCATAAAGGAGAATTGAGGGACCTTAATTCCAAAATTGTGGATTTTTTGCCATTTGTTTTCAGGTAGATTAGGCAGGGGCTTACCCAAGATTGCTTTTGCTGCAAGTGAGATAAGATTTGTTTTAACAAGTTTTGATACAAAAGGCATCGAACGAGATGCTCTAATGTTTAGCTCAATTACATACACATGATCATCATGAATTAAAAATTGTAAATTAAAAGGCCCTTTAACATTAAACGTTTTTGCAATCTTTGTAGAATACTCAGTGATCGTTTCAATAGTTTTGTTATTGAGTCTCCATGGAGGAATACACATCATGGCGTCACCTGAATGAACTCCTGCACTTTCAATATGTTCAACAATCGCTCCGATAATTACATCGGTTCCATTACTTACTCCATCAACATCAACTTCTAGTGAATTTAACATAAATTTTGAAATGACAACAGGATGATCAGGAGATACATCGGTTGCTTCTTTAACATATTTTTTCAGTTCTTCTTGAGACCAAACAACTTTCATTGCAGCACCAGATAACACATATGAAGGTCTTACAATTACAGGGAATCCTACATCTTGTGCAAAACTTTTTGCTTCCGCAGTATTTGAAAATGCTTGCCATCGTGGTTGTTGAATGTGAAGTTTATCTAATTCTGCACTAAACTTAGAACGGTTTTCTGCTCTATCAACATCACTTGCCGCAGTACCCATTATATTAATACCATTTTTTGCAAGACCTAATGTCAAATTATTTGCTGTTTGACCACCAACACATGTTACTATGCCTTTTGGATTTTCAAATTCTGCAATATCCAAAATTCTTTCCAAAGTTAACTCTTCAAAGTATAATCTACTACAGATATCATAATCAGTTGAAACCGTTTCAGGATTACAGTTTACCACTGAAACATTTTTTTCACCATTTTCTTGTAGACCCCAAACCATATTCACAGTACCCCAATCAAATTCCACACTACTACCAATACGATAGGGGCCAGCACCAAGAACAATTACACCTTTTTCATCAGGATTGATTTGAATGTCATTGTGGTTACCACCATATGTCAAATAGAGATAGTTGGTTACTGCAGGCCATTCAGCTGCAAGCGTATCAATTTGTTTTACAGAAGGTAAAACGCCTGCTTTTTTGCGAATTTCACGTATCTCTTCAGGAGATTTGTCCTTTGCACGAGCAATTTGCTTATCAGAGAACCCCAATTTTTTTGATTCCCAAAGTAGAGGTGGGTTAAGAGGCTCTGATTTTAATTTTGATTCAATATTAACAATATTTTTTATTTTTTCTATAAACCAAGGATCAATTGCAGAAAGTTTGTATATTTTTTCAACAGACATTCCCATTTTTAGTGCAGCTGCAACATAATAAAGAATCAAATCATCAGGATGAGAAAGATGGTCTTCTAGTTGTTCTTCATTGTATGATTCATTATTTGCACGATTAAGAACAAGGCCATCATTTCCAATGTCAAGCATTCGTATTGATTTTTGTAATGATTCCTCAAAGCTTCTTCCAACTGCCATTACTTCACCAACTGATTTCATTGTAGGACCAAGATTTCTTTTAACGAGATCAAATTTTGCAAAATCCCACCTAGGATGTTTGCATACAATGTAATCCAAAGAAGGTTCAAAGCATGCAGTAGTAGTTTTTGTAATTCTGTTTACAAGTTCTGGTAATGTGTACCCTAATCCAATTTTTGCAGACATGTATGCAAGTGGGTAACCAGTTGCTTTACTTGCAAGTGCAGAAGAGCGGGACAATCTAGGATTGATTTCAATTGCAACATATCTATCAGAAACAGAATCTAATGCATATTGAATATTGCATTCACCTACAATTCCAACATGTTTTGTTGCACGCAAAGCTGCAGAACGAAGCATGTGATATTCATGATTATTTATTGTTTGAGAAGGTGCAACTACAATGTTATCACCAGTATGAACTTTCATCGAAAGTACATTTTCCATATTACAAACAATTACATTGTTTCCACCATAATCTTGCATCACCTCATATTCTATTTGCTTCCAATGTCCAATGTATTCTTCAACAAGAACTTGCCCTACAAGACTTGCCCTTAATCCACGTTCAACAATTTCATGTAATTCAATTTCATTGTAAGCAACTCCTCCACCCTTTCCACCTAGAGTATATGCCACTCTGATTATTACAGGATATCCTAATTCTTGTGCAATCTCTTTTGCATCAGTAAAATTCCTAACAGTTCTACTTTTTAAAACTGGAACATTACATTGATTCATAGAATCTTTGAAGAGTTGACGATCTTCAGTTCTCTGAATTCCTGGAATTTGTGTGCCTAAAACACGAACACCATACTTTTCAAGTATGCCTGCCTCTGCAAGATTCACACCACAATTCAAAGCAGTCTGACCCCCATATGCAAGCATTATTCCATCAGGTCGTTCTTTTTCGATAATAGATTCTACATACTCCACATTAACAGGTAACAGATACACTTTGTTTGCAAATCTGGTATCAGTTTGGATAGTTGCAATATTTGGATTGATCAGCACACTTTCTAATCCATCTTCATGTATTGCTTTGAGGCATTGGCTTCCGGAGTAGTCAAATTGACGGTCGTTTTTAGCGACTCTCGCCGGCTTCTCCGATTTTTATTGCCCCACTACCAAGTACAAGAATTTTTTTTATCGACTCATTCTTTGGCAGATTTGCCTTCCTCCATAAGGTGTTTGAGTTCTTCAAAGACGAATTTACAATCATAAGGTCCCGGTGCAGCTTCTGGATGAAATTGAACTGCAATACAGTTTTGTTTTTTATGTTTTATTCCTTCGACTGTTTTATCGTCTGCGTTTGTAAACCATAAATTGAATTCAGATGCCTTCAAAGATTCAGGAGTAATTCCATATCCATGATTCTGACTTGTAACATAGACCTGATTATTTTCTAAATTAACACATGATTTGTTTTGTCCCCGATGACCATATTTTAATTTGTAAGTTTGAGTGTTACCAGCAAGACCAATAATTTGTGCACCTAAACAAATTCCAAGAGTTGGTATATTTTCATCAATAAGCTTTCTTGCAGTTTCAATTGTCTCAGAACATTTTTGAGGATCACCAGGACCATTACTAATAACAACTCCTTTTGGATGATATGACATAATTTTTTCAAATGATGTATTCCACGGTAACTTTATCACTTTGTAACCAAGTTCTCGAATGTTTCTCAATATAGCATTTTTTGTGCCAGTATCAATTACAACTACGGATTTTTCTTCAGTTCCGTAAGTCATTTCTTTTTTTGTAGATACCGCATTCATGAATTGTTCAGAATTATAATGAGGTGCAATTGCAAGTTGTTTTTTGATTTCATCGACATTGATTTCAGTATCAGATACTGCAAGAGCCGCCATCTTCACTCCTCCAGTACGAAGGTTTTTTGTCAATTCCCTTGTATCAATTCCAGAAATCCCAGGAATTTTTTCATTGTATAACCATTCATCAAGCGTCATTGATAAATTCCAATGACTGGCAGATAATGAGAGTTCATGGACAACTAAACCACGTAGTTGGATTTTATCAGATTCAAAGAATTTTGAGATTCCGTCCTTATCTTTTATAGATGGATCTGGCACACCATAATTTCCCACAAGAGGATAAGTGATTGTAAGAATTTGACCACTATAAGATGGATCAGTTAATGTCTCAGTATAACCGACCATTCCTGTATTAAAGACAATTTCACCAAAGACAGTTGTAGAATAACCAAAACCCATTCCATCAAGGACAGTGCCATCATCGAAAATCAGCTTCCCAAACTTATTTGCGTGGATTGATTTCTTTGTAGTAATTGTGACCCTCGACGAGTACTTTTGATTGTGGATTTAAGTTTTTTGAAGGTTGATCGCAAAAAGAAATTGAAAAATTCTCAAAGCGCTCGGAATTCTTCGCTCCATTTGTGATATGCACGAATCATTTCAAGTGAAACACTTGGTTTTCTTCTTGCCATAATTTCTTTGAAGTCAGCAGTTGTAAGTGCCCGTGGTTGTATTGGGGTCTCTCCTTCTACTGGTTCATGATAATCAGGAGCATTGAATATCTCATGGACTGCCTTAATTTGTGCCGCTTGGCAGACATCTTTAACATCACTTGCACTGTATCCATCAAACATTTTTGCGAGTTCTATTATGTTCACTCTAAGATCTTTTCTTAATGGAGCAGTGTATTGTTCAAATAATTTTTCTCTTGCCTCTTGAGTTGGAAGTGAGACATAGATTCTTTTTTGGAATCTTCTAAGAAAAGGCCAATCAAGACTCCACGGTTTGTTTGTAGCACCAATAACATATAACATCAAATCTTTTCCTTTGCCGTTAACTCCATCCATTTCAGTTAAGAATTGGTTTTTGGTTCTAACCTCACCTCCGACTTCACTATTTCTAGAACCTAAAAGAGAATCAACTTCATCAACAAAAAGAATTACAGGTTTTCCTTCTTTTTCAGCATATTTTCTTGCCATAGCAAATAATTTTGAAACATTTTTTTCAGCCTCACCTAACCATTTACTCATCATTGATGATGCATCTACATTGATGAAGTATCCATCCATTTCATTTGCAGTTGCAGCTGCTAACATAGTTTTTCCAGTTCCTGGCGGTCCATAAAGCAACATTCCTTTTGGCCATCCAAGAGGAAACAAATCAGGTCTTTTAGTAGGATACACAATTGATTCACGTAATGCATTTTTTGCATCATCTAATCCAATTACTTCATTCCAAGTGACATTGGGTTTCTCTTTCATCACTAGATCTTCAAATTCATTTTCATCTGTTTGTCTTTGTACCGACTCTTTTTGTTCTTTAGGTGAGGCGTTAGGATCTACAGCAGGCTCCACTCCACGTGATTCTTGAAGTGCGGTTATTCGGTTATGATAAGAATTACATCGGTCTTTGTAAATAGGATTGAGTTTGCTTGCTGGATAAAGTTGTACTAGTTTCATTAGTGAATCAATAGCATATTGGTAATTTGTAATTGCCATGCCTCGTGCTCCTTGAGAGTCAAACTTGATTGCCTCTGTAGCATACTTGCTTGCACTATTTTCTAATTCTTGTGGGGCTAAACTCATATTACTTGTACAGCACTCCCTTGAGATTTTTGTTGGTATTCTGAGGTGTTAATTGGTCTAGTAAAATTGGTTAAATTTATTGAACCAATTTCAGATTCACAGTCTTCAAATTCAGTCAAATAGGATTTTTTAAGATCAGATTTTTCTGAAAGTTTTGTATGCATATTCTTGACTTTATTAATAGAATTTTCTGCAGATAAAATCAATTCTGAGATTTCATCATCAATGCACTCCATTGATTCAGCAGATTCAGTAATAATTGAAACAAATTGCTGTAAAATTGAGCGAGTCTCTTTTTTATCTTCATATTTGACAAGCATGAAATTAGCCAATCCCACAATTTTGTTAATATCTTGCAGTTCCTCAGAGGTCAATTTATCAATTTTAACATCAGCGGAATTTGATGCGGATAATTTTTTTTCAATATTTACAGATAAAGATTGCAGATGGTCTAGTGTAGAATCATGTTTAGGAGTAAGAAAATTCAAGTATTGCATGCTTTAGAAAAATCGAGATTAGGATACTGCTTATTTATTTTAGAGTCTGTCATCAATTTTACTTTATTTAATACTGATGAAGATTCGACATTAGACTGACTAAAATCAAATCTGGCTTCTGTTAGAAAGGCAGAATCTAGGATAATACTACCCAGATGAACTGATAATTCAGAGAGGCTCTGGCTGCAGGCTGGAAGTAGGCTAAAAAGTTGTGCACTTACGGTTCTAATCATAGGGATGGTTGAAGGCAAGAGTGCCGGAATACTGGTTATTCCAGATATAGAATTAAGTCTCTTTTGAATTTGAGAGAGAATTTCTAGTGAGAATGCAATTATTCTTTCAAAATCAAGTGTTTGGATACAGGTGTGGTCATCATCACATAATTCTAAGAAATTACGATTTAATTTTTTAAGTTCAGTTTTTTTCCTTTTTAAAATATCCACGATGTTATTTAACAAATAATTTGAATATTCTAGCCTTGGAACGATTGGAATGGTTTGAGAGATGTTCAGAAACTCTATTTTGACAAGGTTTGGATTACACATCATTGTAATTAATTGACAAAGATTTGATATTTCAGGACATTGTCACAATTTTATCAGTAACTGTAGTAACACTAAGCTGTAGTTACAATTTCAAATTTTTTTGAGTATTTGTGTAAAGGAATTTAGCTTTCAAGATTACCTTATCATGTGTAATTCATAATCATGGTAAATGAACACGTATTGACTGTGAGTTTGGAAGAATTCGGTTTAAGCAAGTATGAGGCTCAAGCATATGTTGCCCTTATCTCGAAAGGAACAATATCTGCAGGCGAACTTGCATATTATTCAGATATTCCAAGAACTAAAGTATATCCCACTTTACTAAAGCTAGAAAATAAAAAACTGGTTATAATTTCAAAGAGCAAGCCAATAATGTGTACAGCGATTGCACCAGAAGATGCATTTGATTCAATTATTCATGAGCAGATTAACAAAGTAAATGCAATGAACACATTGATTTCAAACTTGAAAACAGCAAGTGAAGAAAGTAGGAAATCAAGAGGATCAGAAGAGAAGAGATATTTTCATGTCAGTGCAAATAATGTTTTAGAGCAATTAAGAATAATGATCGAGGGATCAAAATATTCAATAAATATCATAGCAGACCAATGGGGTTTGGGATTATTAGAAGAATGTAAAGAACAATTACTGTCAGTACTTCGCAGAAATTTAGAAGTAAGGTTATTGCTCCCATCAACACAAATTTGTTCAGAGTCATATAGAGCAATTCCAAATGAAGTAAAAATTAGAGTTTCAGATGTAATACAGAATTGTTTTGTTTTTGATGAAACAGAAGTATTGATTGTAGACAATGAGAATGGCAAAGGTGCAATATTTTCATCAACAGAAGTTTTAGGGGTAAATCAAAACAGGGTATTTGCAGATATTTGGAAAAATGCAATAAAAACAGAAT
>DATIFS010000104.1:0-21111 GCA_035455105.1 Nitrosarchaeum sp. | reverse complement strand
TACCAATCATCATACTGTAAAAAAACTATTCTATAGCATAATTAGAAACAATTATGCTTCCATGTGTTCTTTAAGAAGATTTTTTCTAACTAAAATTGGAATATTGTATAGTGCCCCTAAAGCCATGGCATCAGATGCACGGTAATTTCGTAGTACCATATCTTTTTTTCCAGTAAAATACAAGTTTGCACGTAATACTTCGCCACTTTCATAAATTTTTACCTTGACTAAAACTAGTTCATTTTCCTCACATATTTCTTCTATCATTTTATAAATAGATGGAGCAGAATCACTTTCACTTTCAACAAAACTGGAAATATGTCTAGCAACTTCTCCAGAAAATGCACGCATATGAAATTCTTTGCCATCGTCATCTTTTAGAACTAACATTCCTTCAACGGCGTATGGATCTACAAATCCGACATAATCAATTTTAACTGATTCATAATCAGGCTCTTGTGCTTGATCAATTTTCATTATATTTACGATTAATGTTCCACTTTAATGCTTATAAAGATACTAAAACAAACAAACGAATACGTGTTATTCTATTACAACGATCTAATATTACAACCCAAATTATTTAACGTCAATAATTAATTGAAGCTTGATGTCAATAGACTCCGAACGCTCGGTATCGTATGTTTTAACAAAACATGTTGGAGCATATATGAGCAAAGATTTCTTATTGCTAGATCAAAACACATTGGTTAGATCTGCAGCTAAAATGCTTCAAGATTCGGATAGAGATGACATCATTGTAATAGATGACAAAAATGAGCCAATTGGAATTGTTACAGATGAAGACATGATAAATAAAATGAGCGAGATTACCACACATGTAGAATCTGTGTCATTGAAAGACATTATGTCGACACCATTAGTTACGATTAGTGAAAAAACAACACTTCAAGATGCACTTCATCAAATGAGAGATAGTAAAATAAGAAAACTTCCAGTGTTGTCTAAAAAAAAGGAAGTTGTTGGGATAATTTTTCAAAGAACCATCGCAAATGTGATAAGAGATGCTACAGCTACTGCACCACATTTGTTTAGTCCACCAGTAAAGGCGATTTTGGGAAATCTTGGATTTGTGTTACAGTTTGCAGGAGTGTTATTACTTGTTCCAGCAGTACTATCAACCATATTAGGAGACTTGGTAACTGCATCTGGAGTTTACCTTACCACGGTACTGTTACTAGTAACAGGGTTTTTTCTTAACACATATGGTGAAAAAGCAAGCCTAAACATTCAACAAGCGTCGATTTTAGTATTGTCAAGTTTGTTAATATTATCACTATTTGGAACAATCCCATATCTGTATGTGTTACCAAGTCAAGGGCTAACAGTCGACGGATTTGCAAATTCATTTTTTTCAAGTGCTGCAGGATTTACAACCACTGGAATATCATTGATTCATGAACCAGAAAATTTACCTCAGAGTTTTACATTCTATAGAAGTTTTACACAGTTAATTGGAGGAATGAGTTTTATTTATTTAGCAATAGCTGCTTTTTATCCAGAGTCAAAAATACAATCAATGCGAGGTTTTATCTCTGGGAGATCATTACACATGCGGGAATTATTTGGAACCATTACAATAATATTTTTAATATACATCATAATTTTTTCGATTTTATTTTATTTGTTTGGAAATCTAAACATAATTGATGATTTTTCATTAATAATTAGTGCATTTGCTACTGGTGGATTTCTCCCTACATCTACAATTTTGAATAGTTTTGATTGGCAAGAAAAAATAATCGTGATGGGAGCCATGATATTTGGTGCATTACCATTTACATTTCATTATTCATTTGTCAGAAAAAAATTTCTCTCACCAAAATTTGGTAAAGAGGTATTAGCATATTTCATAATTTTGAGTGGTGCAATATTATTATTCATGTGGTTTAGTAAATTAGATCTTTTAAGCAGTGCGTTTTACACAGTTGCAGCAAGTACGACATCAGGACTTAATGCACAAGTGATAGTGAATTTCAATGGAACTATACATGTGATTCTAATCTTACTAATGATAATTGGCGGATGTGGTTTTTCAACTTCAGGAGGAATTAAGATTTTCAGATTACTTCAATTAACAGAATGTAGAAAATTATTCAGCAAGATTTCAAGATCAGAGTTATCAGAAAAAAGAAAAAAAGAGTTGATATCTACAATACTAATCGTGCTGGCATTCCCTGGAACTATATACGTAACTGCAACATATTTGACAACAATTGAAAATACAAGTTTTGAAAATGCGTTTTACGAAGCAACTGGCATCATAACAACTGCTGGGCTAACTGCAAATCTAATAAATTTCGATACAGATGCAACAGTCAAAATGGTAGTAAGTTTTTTGATGATCGTTGGAAGAATGGAAATAATTGCCATAATCTACATATTTGTGCCTAAATTAATTTAAAAAATACTCAAAAAACAGAATAGAATTAATTCAATAACATGAAATTCAAAATGTTGGACAATAAATCATCTGGCCCCGGAGGAAGAAAATTAATAATTTTAGGGTTTGTGACAATTGCGATCATGTTTGTAATGTATACTAGATATCAAGACCCAGAAGTGTTCACACCTGATTCCACAGATACAATTCAAAGAATTGCATATGGATTTTACATAATATTATTAGCATCATTTGGAGCAATTATGTTCGGAATTTATCTGTACAATAAAGAAAAAATAGAAAAAAAAGGCAAAGGAATTACAACAATTATTGCATTATGTACTTCAAATACAAGAGCGAGAAAAATTTTCATTATAACATCTATTGCATATGGGGTTTTTTTTTCATTAGTCTCAGGAACACTAGTATATCAACCAGAAATTAATTTTGCTACACATTATGGAGCTATTATTCCATCAGGATTTGTATCACCATGTTGTGGAGAACCTGGATATATGCCAAAAATTATCGTGTATATAACAGAGCATGTAGGATTACAAATCATTCCCATCAATTTAGTATTGCAAGTAATAGTATCTTATTTAGTAGGACTAAATACATCGATGGCAATTAGTGCATATACAATATCAAAAAAAGGTAGAGGATTAAGCACCATAGGGGCAGTAACAGGATTGTTCATAGCATGCCCAACATGTGCAGGAACATTCATGTCAATTTTCATAGGCACTGCAAGTGGAATTGCATTATCAATCGCATTAACACAGTTACAAACAATATTCATTGCAATATCAATTCCAGTGTTATTAGTAACACCTATTGTAATGGCAAAAAAACTAAGAAACCCAGATGGAAGTTGTAAAATAAATCCTACAGAGTAAATTTTTTCACTTCAGGAATTTTACTATTTCCTATATCATAACCATCCCGTCGAAGAAACTTTAATGTTAATTTGTAAATAATTTCATCATGATCTACTTGATTTAGAATTTCAGTCCAGAGAATCTTTCCATGTTCTTCAATTTGCTTCTTAAAAGCAGGATTCATAGATTCCGCAGTTATTTTACATTGATCAAAAGTTTTCCCGTTTTTATATGCACGAATTCTAGTATCACAAGCATCCACAAAGCATAACAAATAAAATTCTAAATAAACTTAGAGTACAATTCAACAACTTAAATCAAATACCGGAAAAGTCTGAGAAAATTATGGGGATTACAACAACAAAGGATTATGTTAAATTTTACATTAATTTAGAAATGCAGGATAGTGTCAGTTTATTAAGTTTTATAAATAATGAAAAAATGGTTTTAAAACACAAACTTGAAAATAAGAAAATAGACAAGGAACAAATTTCAAATGGTATTAAAATTTTAGAGGCATTAATTTTAGAAATAAAAGAAAAAGGAGAAAAGGAAATTTTAAAAAAATACGATGAATGAAAAATTAGAAAAACAGCAATTTAACAAAAATGTAGCCATAAATGACTAAAAAAGGAATTGTGTTTTTAAGCTAATGAATTTAACAAAAATACGATGGTCATAGATTCAGATATTATAAAAACTGAGATTTTACGTGTTTTAAATGAAAGCGGAAAAATACGTGGAAGTGAACTTACTAGTAGAGTCATAAAAAAAGTAGGAAATGAAAAAATGGTATACAGAGAAATTAGCTCATTAGTAGAATCAGGGGAAATTGGGAAAAAAATGTACAGTAAATCACACATAGAATATGAATTGATCAACATATCAGAATCTATCAACAATCAACTCAAAAGCGTCCATAATGAAGTCGAAAGTATATTTGAAGAAATTATAGAATTTAAGAATATCATCCAACAAAATAAAATAGAATTTCAAGAGAGATTAAGGATAACAATACATTTTATTCACATAGTTCAATCTATGGATGGAGTAATGAAATTATTATCATATTATCCTACATTTAAAAAAGATAGAATGTTTTCACAAATTACCAGAAAAATTAACGATTGTTGGGAAAACATAATGGATGGTATTGTGCATGAACCAGAAGAAGAATTTCTCAATGAGATAATAGCAAATTTGAGAATGTCACGAATTGGACTAGATAGCGTAAATTAGGCAGATTCAAAAACAATTTTATAAAATCTGTTTTAATTTCTCAACAACAATTTTAAAAATTTCTTCATTATCGAGTAGTATAAACGGCAAATTATTTTCTTCACATGCTTGACCACTTTCTGTATCTCTTGTGACTAAAATCATATTATTTTCTTTAGCAAAATTTATCACGGAATAATCAGTTCGTAATTTATGGCCATCACCACGTAATTTTTTTACACTGTATGCATCATATCCCATTTTACGAAGTTTATCGTCCCAACCATCATCCATTTCATCAATCAAAATTTTTATCTGTTTTGACATGTATTTATATAAAAATGATTTTCAATATTAGTGTAAACCAACTAAATACGTCAATCGTGAAAATTTTGAGACAGTTCAAATAATTCTTCACAGAATGAATCTAATCTATTAGGCAAAACACCATCAAACCAAGCAAGTTCTTTATCTACATTATAACCATTAAAAGAAGATTTTGGATAAGATGCAGAGTCAAGAAAAGCAATCTCATTTTCAAATAATCGAGTCACTTGATTTTTTCCATCTACTGTAAGATTATAATTACAAGTCATGAAATCAATTTGAACGTAATAATTTCCATTATTTGGATTTTTTCTTGCTTTAATGAAAGGTTGATCATTTTGTTGACATTCTCTATAATGTCGATCATATTCAAACATTTTTGAATCTGAAATAAATTTTTTAAGAGACATTTTAAAAAATCATGAAAAATACAAAGATTAGATATCAGCAGTGATTTTCTTAATTTTTGTAATTATACGAATTTTTTTATCTATTGGCATTTCAGGTTCCATAGTAAAATAAATTATATTTTTTTTAGTGTATGTTACCATTTGTGTTATTTTTTCTCGTTCTACATGAACATAACGAACTTTTCCCAGGGTTCGATCAAATTCTTTTCTCATTTTTCTTCTCTGAGCAACTTGTTTACAAAAATGCTCTTCTTCTTTTTGTGTTTTTAAGGATGTTTTTCCACTTTTCATAATTCCTTCTCGGATATTGCCTTTAGCATCAATAATTGCAGCAAATCTCATTTTAGGATCTAAGTTAATCATGGATTCAACGATTTTTAATAGATTAATTTTTTGAGATGACATATAAAATTGAGTGATAATTTACTAATATAATCTATTGAGGTATTTCAAAAAATCATCATATTGACGAATAAAATAAATTCAAAGTTTTAAAAATAGATTATAAAAAATAGACAAGTAAAGATATTTTAAAATAATTATCGGGGTTTATTAGATGGCCGATAAATTAACAAATTATGAAAAGTGGGATCGTAATAATCATCACAGGTGGAACTATGGTAATATGTGGATTAATCTTATTTTATGCAATTCAAGCAAGTCCTGAAATAGAGCCATTTTTGAAAACAATTAGACATGCAGGGACATTTGTGGGGCTATTAGGCATCGGAGTAACACTGGCAGGCATTTTATTATATTTAATTAACAGAAATCAACCCCTAATTCAATCAGATTCAGATACCAGATAATGAAAGTATAATTGAAAATAAGCAAAATTTTACAAATTATATACTATATAGAATTTTTTTGAATTCATCAACTGAAACCACAAACTTGCATAGTTTACAAAATAATACTTCTTTATTTATCATATCATGTAATGTTGTTGGTATTTTTCCACAATAAAGAGTAGACTTGTTGCAATTTGGACAAGACGCAAGCAAATGATTCATACCAAATTCATTTTTGATATTCAATAATACAATAATGCATTTCTTGTATATTAGCAGTAAGTAGAAATTGTACTAGTGGTAAAGTTCCAAAAACAGAATTCAGAAATTATAATAATGTAAGGAGTCAATAGTAAAAATTGTCAGAAAAAATTTGGTTAGGTGCAATTTATCTCAAAGATGAAGGAGGTTATGAAATAGTTTTAAAATCATTAAATCATTATAAAAAAAGGCTAAAAAGCATTGGGAGTAGTCCAGAATTAAAAAATTCATCAGCTATGTTTGGATCATTACTTCAACAGGAAGCCACGAAGGTCATTCCCAAAATAGATAAGACAGTAAAAATAATTCAAGAAGGGTTAACAGATATCAAATTACTTAATTCATTGAGCAGTGATTCAGGATTTTTAGTTAAATCTCTTTTATGTTATGAGGCAGACATAAAAAAAGCGCAAGATAGTGGACATGAGTATTTTTTGAAATTAGTGGGAGATTTATCAGTTGTTAGAAACAATTTAGAATTAATTAAAAATGCATTAAATAAAATCAAACAGTCTTCGGTTACATACCCTGAAGGTACCAATCCAGATAAGGTTTAAGATTTCTACATAGTTTTTTCCTTTCAATATTATCATGTATGCCTAAAATATCTTGAATTTTTCCATGGAGATAATTTTGAGTGAGATCACTTTTAAGACATGGTTGTATTTGGGTTAAAATTTTAACAATTTCATCAGATGAAACATTATCAAAATCATTTAAAATTTCTTTAACTTTATTATATAATGACATTATACAATCTGAACTAAATCCAGTTATTATTTTATTTGGTAGTAAATATTTTAGATAACATCATCATCATCCCAAGTTAAACGAAATTTTCCGACAACTCTAAAAAGTTGTAATTTTCCACCTTTTTTAAATTTCAATTTATATAAATTTTGAGAAGTGTCATAAATCTCAAGTGAAACATTGTCAGCGACTGTCTCAAAAATTGCAGGATTGTGGGAGACTTCTTTCCATTCATGAGGTTCAAGATCTAGATAAAATTTAGTATAAAGTAACCCCATTTTCAAATATGATTAAACAAACCAGAATAAAAACCAGATCGACATTAGAAAAAATAATTATTCTGAATTTTGATAGTTTTTGGGCATATTAGTACTGAAATAACTCATAATTGTAGGATAAATTGTATCAAAATCTTTATCATTATTAATCATATTAAAAAGTAGATGAATTTGTTCTTGTATCTCTAGATGTTCATCACGATACAAAGTTTTTTTTGGATTTTTAATCGAATCAAGAAAAGTAAATCCATTATCAATTTGCATGAGATTTTTTAGCAATAAATTTGCCAAAACAATCTTTTCACCTACATCCTTGTGTTGATATGACGATTCAATTTTTTTTATTTGAGTTTTTATGTTATGAAATGATACATTGGTTATTCTTTCAACATGTTGCTGAAATTTTGCAGGATAGTTTAATGTTGACGTATAGAATTTCATGTTACCTTTTTTTTGAACTGAAATTATCTCTTTTTCAAGTAATGAATCTCGTGTCTTTTCAAAAGTAGTTTTTGCCATAAATTCAGGAACGATCATTTTTATCAATGCATTATGATGCTTGTTAGGATATTTTTTGATATACTCTAAAACAGTTCTCTCACGCTCATACAATTCTGAATCAGGCTTAAAATAGGTCATTAGTTCTAGGTCGACCTATTATATACAGGTTAAGTATTTATCAATATCGAAATAAAACAGATTCAAACAGATACAAAAACCACAAAAATGATAGCAAATATCTACATGTCATCGAGAAGAGAATCAAATTACGATAAAAAACAAGAATTTTTTATGACTTGTGCAATCACAATATTTTGAAAATTATGAGTTGTACTTTGTGATCGAAATCATTTAAAATTTATAAAAATGTGAATTTTCTTTATCTGATTTTTTATAGTTTACTCCCAGTACTCAAAAATGAATTGGAAATAGTGGACACTCAAAAGCATCTTACTAAAACTCAGATAATTAATAAAATTCAAGATCTAATAGAGACAAATAACGGAGATGTAGGACGATTATATCACATTCTTGAATTTCTTAAACAAGACAAATCACTTTATCAATCGGATCAAAAGTATTTAGAAAATAAATTATCTTCATCGTTCATTATCATAAATGATGAAAAACCTGAAGAAAACCAAATTCTTCCAAAAATTCAAACACTAATTAATTTAGGCAGTGGAGATCCTGGAAGATTACAGCATATTTACGATGTGTTATCAAAAAACAAAGCATTATATCATTCAGATCAGGTTTATCTTGAACAACAATTAGAATCAAATAATATTCATAAAAAAAATACTGAAATTGATTTTCAAAACAACATTAAGATAGAGTTAGAACATAAAAACAAAACCAATGTATCCAAAGAAATAATTCATAAACCCACTCAAATCACTCCAAAACTTCGTGGGCTAATGCCAAAAGATTGGAATCCTCCAGAGAATAACCTACATGAATTAACTGGAGTGTATGAAAAAATAAAAACTGAAGAGGAGCTACTTAATGAAAATAAAAAAATACATGATGAAATAAACATACAACGCTCCAAATTATCTCAGATTATTTTAAATAGAAAAGAATACGAAAAACAAGTGGCATTAGAAAAATCCATACTAGATTCAGAAATTAAGGAGGAACACCTCAATATTCAGGCACAAACTAAACTATCTGAACAAATTTTGTTACAAAAAAATGAGCTAGAAAAAGTGAAATCCGAAAGAATCGAATTAATGAAAAAAATTGAAAGCGAAAAAGATAAAGTATCAAAAGAATTAGAATTTCAAAAAAATCAGTTATTACAAACACGAAAAGAACAAGAAGAAATTGAAAAACAGATTAAAGATGAACAAGATGTGCTTTCTAAAATGCTAGATGAGCAAAAGACAAATTTGTTTAAACAATCAGAAATCTCGCGGGACATAAAAGAAAAACAGACAGATTTAGAAAAAACTAAAAAAGAATTTGAGGAAATTTCATCTCAAGTCAGTAATGAAAAAACTAAACTTGTTGAATCGGAAAAATTAAAAAAATTAATTAAATCTCAAGAAAATGATTTGAACAAAGCAAAGAAAGAGAGATTAAAAATAGATAATACGATAGCTAAAGAAAAAGAGCATATCGCTAAAAAAACAAAAGAGGAACAGGAAAAATTAAAAATGCAAGTAATTTTGGCAAAACAACTTGCAGACGAAAAAATGGCATTAGAAGAAATTAAACAGAAACGTGAAAAAATTCAAATACAAATCAAATCTGAAAAACAGAAATTAAAAGATGAACAACAAAAAATTAAAAAACAAATCAATAAGAAAAATACACAGATAAAACCAAACATTGTAAAATCAAATAAATTAAAAACTCAGAAATCCACTAGAAAACAGACTAAAACTGATGATTTGAATACACTTTAGTTATAAAAAAAATTGGTCAGAATGTAAAATTATTCCCTTTTTATAGACATGAAACATAACGCATAACAAATGTATGCAGACATTACGTATCTTAGAATATTCATTAAATGAAATGGTTGAAAAATTTGTATATTAGAATGAGGTAAACAATTCATTGGACTCTTCAGAATCATTATCCGAATTTCTACGTGAACATAATATTACATGGGATAAAAATTCAGGAACATGGAGTAAACAATTCTATCCAAAAATAACAAAGACATGGATGCATGATCCAAAGGGAGGCATCAACATAAAAACGGGAGAACGGGGATATTGGAAGACAGATTTTATAAAATGGCAATTAGGCAAAAACACAAACAGAGTCTATCATTGTATCTATTGCTTAAAAGAAATTGAAGAACCAATGGAATTTTGCTCTCAGATATGCAAATCAAAACTAGCTGAATTATACGAAATATCTCAAAAACTATCCGAATTTGCATCTTTGTTTAAATCAAAAAAATAAACAAACTTCATAATACAAAATAAGTCATGTATAGAAAAAATGTTTTTTATTCTCTATCGATGTATTCTTCAATTCCAGGTGGTTCTGGTGCAAGACCTTTTCTCTTTCTAATTTCAGCAATAGCAGTAGTGGCAATAGATTTTGGGAGTTCAGTCCAAGCCTTAAATGACGTATTCCAAGTTGCACGTCCAGCTGTTTGACCTCTCATTGCTTCTGAAAGTGTAAACGTTTCAGCTGCTGGAATTTCACCAACAATGATGCTAGAAGCTCCTTTTTGTGACATATCAAGTACTTTTCCACGTTTTCCAGATAAAACAGTGGCAACATTTCCTACCAAATCTGTTGGAACTCTAACTTCAATTGCAAGCATTGGTTCTAGCATTGTAACTCCAGCAGTTAAAAGAGCACCCATACAAGCACGTCTAGAAGCAGGTCCAAGTTGAGATAAGCCCCTATGTGCAGTATCTTCGTGAGGAACAAAATGAGTGAAAATAAACTTGCAATCCCTCATTTGCTCTTTGCATAATGGGCCTTCCTTCATAACTTCTTCAAATCCAGAATTAATAGAATCTGTTGATTCTTGAATGAATTGAACACCTTTTGTTCCGTTAATCATAACATTTCCACGTGGATCTAATTTCATAATTCTCTTAATGGTATCAGTATCCCAACCAGCTCCTTTAAGAAGATCAGCCACAACTTTTTTGTCTTTCATATCACTGATTTCACCTGTTCTAAGCATATGAGCAATTGCAGGTTCTAAAGGTTCTACTTTCATGAAAATCTTGTTGTGTCTGTTTGGAGATTTTGACATGATTGGTTCACATTTACCTTTGACAGTTTCTCTGTAATTGATAAGAGGTTCAGATGTAATAATTTCCACTTTGGCATCCTGAATACGATGAGTAGCTACATCAAGATGAAGTACACCCATTCCGGCAACTAGAGTTTCACCAGATTCTTCATCAATTTTTACTACAAGATTAGGATCTTCAATTGTGAGTTGTCTGAGAACCTCAACTAATTTAGGCAAATCTTTTGGATGTTTTGGCTCTATTGCAATTTGAACAACAGGTTCTGAAACATATTTCACTCCTTCAAACATCGGGATGCCTTTAACGGATGAAATTGTGTTACCAGCTCTAGCTTCAGTTAATCCTAATAATGCAGGAATGTTCCCAGCCCCTAATTCACCAACTTGTTCTCTTTGGTTACCCATGAAAAAATTGACAGATTGAACTCTACCTTCTCTTTTTGCATCAATAATGTTAATTGTTTGTCCATCTTTTATGGTTCCCGAAAATAATCTACCAATTGCAACAGGTCCAGCAGCTGGGTCTAATACCATGTTTACAACCATCATGATTGTCGGACCATCATCATTGCATGCCAAAAGCGCTTTTCCAATATCAGATTCAAGATCACCCTTCCAAATTTGAGGAATTCTATATTTTTGAGCAATATGTGGTGGTGGAACATGTTTGACAACCATTCCTAGCACCGCATCAGCCAAAGGAGCTCTTGCTACTAAATCATCGACTTTTTCATTTTTATATGCATCAATAACGTCTTTGAAGGTAATTCCTTTTTCTTTCATAATATCTATGTTAAATGCCCACTTGTCTTTAGCAGAACCAAATGTCACACTAGCATCTTGTATTGACACTTTCCATTTTTCTTTGTATTCAGGTTCTGCATAAGTTTCAACTAATTGATTAAAGCTAGAAACTACGCCAGCGAGAGTTTCTTGCATTTTTTCTGGAGTTAAACGAAGTTCTTTGATTAGTCTATCCACTTTATTTATGAATAAAACAGGTCTAACTCTTTCTTCTAATGCCATTCTTGTCACAGTCTCTGTTTGAGTCATAATTCCTTCAACTGCATCACATACAACAGTTGCACCATCAATTGCTCTAAGACTACGAATTACTCTGCCACTAAAATCAACGTGTCCAGGTGTATCAATCATGTTTATGACATATTCTTTATCTTTTTGAGTAAAGAACAGTGTGACGTTTGCTTGATAAATTGTAATACCTCTTGCCTGTTCTTCTTTATCAAAATCCATTGCAAGTGCTTTTCCAGCTGCAGATGGAGCAATAATTCCAGAAGCAGCCAATAGACTATCACTCATGGTGGTTTTTCCGTGATCAACGTGTGCAATTACACTAAAGTTACGAATCTGATCTTTATTTTTGATGATCCTTAACACTTCAGTCGTTGACTTGAATTTTGCCATATTCGCAAAACCAATTATTCAGCTATTAAATCTTATGAGATAAAGATCAGTAGATCATTTGATTACTTACATGACGGAGTTTTTTTGATAAAATAAAATGACAATCTTTTTGTCGTCTTTTTTTAGCCTCAAAAAGCGGCAATAATTGAGAATAATACACATAGTAAAGAAATTGCGAGATCTTGTTTTTTGATTCAAACACTGGATGGATTACATTTAATCCAATTTTTTTCAAATTCTTTACAAGTTGTGTGTTGTGAAGATTTTTTTCTTCAAAAATGATTACAGTGTCACCTTTTTTTATAGAAAATAATTCCATATGAGAAAATTGTTCTATCCTCTCAAAGTGAACATCATATCCAAGCAATTCATAAAATTTGGCTGCACAGTACATTGCAATTGGAAATGTATGCAAAGAGCCTAAGACAAATATTCGCTTTCCAAATTTTGATTTTTTTGCATCTGATAATGCTTTTTTAAATATTGTCGGGTCTTTTGGAATAGACACCGGAGTAACTAATGAAATACAAGTTAAAGCACTTTCCAAAAAACTAATGCTCCCAGCAGTGAATTCATCAGAATTTGGGAAATTCAAAATTATCGAAGCATTACAAACATTTGCTAATCTACTATTAGGTTTGGATGTAATAGCAGTTGATCTTTTAGCAATTTTTGCAACTTTGATATTAGAAATGGTATTTCCAGAAATAGAGACCAAATAAATTATTTTGTTTTTTGCAATTGTTTTAGTTTTCAGAAGATCTAACGGATCGATTGATTTTACGTCATGATTAGAAAACACTTCAGATAACATTGCAGATACAAATGAATCACCGGTTCCAGAAAATATCACATTTTTTTGTTGGTTTTTAGGAATTGGCTTTTTTGCATGAAATGTATTCAAAAATTCAGGTTGAGCAAAAATGTCTTTTTCATATGCTTTTATTGTTTGCATAAAAATCATAAAATCATCAGACATATTAGAAAAACGGTCCAGTTTTTGATTTTTATAACGACTCATCAGGAATAAAATGTGGAACTTACGGTAGGGCATACACCTGATTCAGATGATGCATTCATGTTTTATGGAATGTTTACAGGAAAAGTAACATCTCCAGATTTTACGGTAAAGCACGTAATTGAAGATATTGAAAAACTAAATAGAAAAGCAACAAATCCAGAACTTGATGTTACAGCAGTGTCAGTACATGCTTGTGCATACATCCCAGGATATACAGTGTTAAGAAGTGGGGGAAGTTTTGGGATAGGATACGGTCCAATTATTACGGCAAAAAAACAAATGACGATAGATGAAATTAAAAAATGCAAAATTGCAATCCCCGGAAAACTGACATCAGCATTTTTATTACTTCAATTAATGATAGGCAAATTTGATTATGTAGAAATGAATTTTAGTGACATTCCAGACGCAGTAAGAAATGGAAAAGTTGATGCAGGACTGGTAATTCATGAAACCCAACTATCATATGAACACGAAGGAAATGTCAAAATTTTAGATGTAGGAGAATGGTGGGACAAAGAAACCAATGGGTTACCAGTTCCATTGGGAATCAATGTTATGAAGACTAGCTTAGGAATGGACATAATTCACAAATTTGATAAATTTTTACAAGCATCAATTGAATATGGATTAGATAATCTTGAAGATGCATTAGACTATGCAATGCAGTATAGCAGAGGAAAACCAAGAGATTTAATTGAAAAGTTTGTGAAGATGTATGTTAACAAAGTTACAGTAAACATGGGAGATAGAGGAGAAGAATCTATCAGAAGGGTTTTTGAAATGGCAAAACAAAAAAAAATAGTCCCAGATTTTACGCTAAACATAGCCATCAAGTAATTATATTGTAAAAAATATTAGAACTGAATGGGCGATGGAATAGGTGGACCAGTAATTGGTTGTTTGTCTAATAATACATTTGAGCTTCTAGTGACACATTTTCGCAAAGACAACAAGGAAGATTATGCAAAAACAGAGAGAATAATCATTGCTAAAATCGACAATCCAGATGAACCACAGTATAAAGAAACAACAAAAACAGATCTAGAAATGGCATTAAAAGGAAAGTTTGTGTCATGTAATGTACAATATAGAGATTCCAAAACAGATGCACTTGTGTGCAATGTTTTTGTTCAAAAACCTCCAGAAGGTTTCGTGTAATTTCCTGAACATATTCATAATTGCACATAATTAAAATTTCAGAAACAAAAAATTTAGAAAAATTAAAAATTGAAATTAAAAATTAAATTCTCAACAAGCAATATTCGTTTAGAAATGTTAGCACTAGGAAAAAATATCTAAGTGTTTTATATATTAATTTAAGATAAAAGTAAACTATGCAAAAACGAACAACATTCATGTTAGATGAGGACGTAATGGATAAATTAAGAGTGATTCAGGCAAAAATGATTCAAACCACAACTAGTTCAGTGAGTTTTTCAAAAGTTATTAACGACGTATTAAGAAAAGGCATAAAAAAATAACGAAAGAACCTTTCAAGAAAAGATATTATCATGAAAGAGATTAAGGAAATTAATTCTACGTTGAAAGCAATATACAAAAAAGAAGCATTAAAGGATCCAGAAAATGAAAATAACACGTACATAAATTTCACATTAAAGCGTGATACAGAATTTTGTTGTGAAAAATTCAAAAGTTATTGTAAAAAATTCACAGTTTGGAGTTATGAACAAGGTAAATTTGCAATAGTTGATCAAATAACCTATGAAGGACACTCAACTCAATCCATATTTTTTTGCCCTTTTTGTGGAGAAAGAATAGAATATGAAGATGAAGATAGACCAGCAAAAATAAAGCGAAAAAACAATCAGAATTAGATCATATGCAAACATATACCAAAAAAGGCAATTTTATTGCGTGTTTTAAAATAATTAGGGCAATTTCTGCTTTATATCATTAAAAATACGATAAAACCAAGTTTCGAGAACAAACATCACCACATAATTTAAAAAATCAGTGTTTTTGATTTAGGGTGATGAGTGTAGAGCGCATAGTTTTTGAATTTGTAAAATATATCAATAAAGAGCCAGGAAAATGTCCAGCGTGTGGATTCAACATAATCATTGAATGTTGTAGCTTTATACAAGGAAGGGGATGGTTTTGTCCAAAGTGTAAGACATTATCAGTGTATGATGAAGAAATCAAAAAAATGATAGGAGATAACGTTTCAATATTACCAGTTATTCCAAAACCTCCATATTCATATGGTGAAACTTTGAAACCATCATCAAAAGTACGTCGTATAGACTAGCAGGATTACATAATAAAACAACTTAGCAGACAAAACAATTAAAGTCAAAAAAAATAAAACTTGAATAAAACAAGGTTTAATTTCATAAAAATTAAAGAAAATTAATGGTAAGCATATCAGTGAAAAAAGGATGGACTAAGAACAGTAAACTTGCACTAGTAGGCTTGATAGGAAGCATAATTGTAATTATTGTCACATTAATGTTTTGAGCAGTTTAGTGTCAAAATCAATAATAAATAATCATAAATTCAATGAAACAAAGAAATAGTATGCATTGTGATGATAAACGAACGTTATGGGTTTTAAAAGAAAATATCATAAATTGTTTTAACGAATTAAAAGAAAAAGATTTTGAGGACAAAAATATCCTAAAGAAACTTAACGATTCAATTACAGAGTATAAAGAATTAAAGTCTGAAATTAATACCTAATATATGATAAAATTCAAACCATATTGAGAAATGTTAATTGATAAAAAAATATTTGCTGCAGGAGCTGCCATGTTAATAATAGGCATAATTACAATCATCAGCATTAATGCCACAATGCCTGTTGGCCAATCAGGAATGACAGAGGAAGAAGTCATTGATTTAATGGCAAAACAACAAGAGAATAAAGACATGAATACTCTTGCAGGAATTTTAATCGGAGTGGGGTTTATGTTAATTTTAATTAGTTTTGGTGCTAGAAAAAAAAGAAAAGGCAGTCCAGAAAAAGAAGAAAAAAAACCAACAATGTAGATTTCAAACATTTTAATTCCAAAACTATAATTCAATAACATTGATTCATGCAGAAATTAGCATATATCCAATTGGTACTGGAAATTCCAGTATAAGTTTTTACATTGCTAAAGGTATTGAAGCAATACAAAATATCAAAGAAATTAGATATGAGATCAATCCAATGGGAACAATTTTAGAATCAAATGATATGGATAAGATTTACGAAGCTGCTAAAATCATCATGGAGGTAGTACACAATCTTGGAGTTAACAGAGTGGAAATGATTTTAAAAATAGATTCACGAAAAGACAAGCAAGTAAAAATGGAAGACAAAATAGAATCAATAAAAAAGCATCTAAATAAAATTTAGAATCTCTTTATAACATTATAAAATGTATCACGTTGCACAGGTTGACGTCCAATTTCTTTTACCATAGTAGCTAATTCATCTATAGATGATGTAGTTGGTTTTCCTGCGGCACGGTAAATTTCTTCAGAAAAGGCAGTGCCAACTAAATCATTTCCACCATTGGACAATGCAACTTGTGCAAGTTTTTTACCATATGCAACCCAATAAACAGAAATATTATTCAAAACATTTGCAAGCATCAATCTAGATAATGCAGTGATTCTCAAATCATACAAAGATGAACATTCATTGTTGACTAAATGTTCTTGCTCTAATTCAGTGTTATCGAGACTAAATTTGAGTGGAATCATTGTGATAAATCCCTTAGTCTTTTTTTGTAATTCACGGATTTTTATTAGATGATCAACAATGTGTGAAGGTTTTTCAATATGCCCATAAAGCATGGTAACATTACTTTTAATCCCAAGATTGTGAGCCTGCTCGATCGTGTCTAGCCATTCTTGTCCAGTACATTTTCCTCTAACAATTTTTCCTCTTACTTCAGGATGAAATAGTTCAGCCCCTCCACCTGGCATGGAATCAAGGCCTGCATCTTTAAGACGAGAAAGAATTTCTTTAACAGAGTTTTTTGTTAGTTTAGATAGGAAAAAAATTTCAGCTGCAGTGAGTGCCTTAATTTTTAATTGAGGATGATTTTTTTTGATAATTCTCATCATGTTTTCATAGTACTCTAAAGGAAGTGTTGGATGAAACCCACCTACAATGTGGACTTCTGTAGCTCCCATAGTTTTTGCAACGGCAACACGTTGTTCAATTTGTTCTGGAGTTAAGGTATATGCGTCATCTGCACCCTCTTTTCTATAAAATGCACACATCTGACAACTTGCAGCACATACATTTGTGTAATTCATATAATATGATGCGGTGAAAGACACAGTATCACCAACTAACTTTTTTCTAGCAATATCTGCAACTGCACCTAAAATATGCAGATTATCATAATTCATTAATTCCATACCGTCATCATAAGACAATTCTTCTCCAGCGATTGCTCGATCTAAAGCCTTAGATTCACCGATTAGTTGCTCTAACATAAAACAAGTCAGTTGTTAAAGGATATAATTCTTAATAGTCTCAAGAAATAAGTAGGTAAGAAAATCATAGTCATCATGGTGTTGCCTCTCGTTGATGAACACAAGCCAAAATGTTACTTGTGCCACACGGGATTTGACAATATTGAAAAACTTAGAGAACATCAAAATTTACAACATAGGGAATTTTTTGAATCCCATGAAAAAAACAACAAACATGAGCCAGCACCAGGTGACGTTACAGTATTTTAGATTGTTGTTTTTTAATAGATTTTAATAATTCAGTAACGACATCTTTGCTGATATTAGCAAGATCATAATCATGTTCAATAGAAAGTGCTTTTTTAAAGTGCTTTAATGCATCTGTGAGATTTCCCAATTCACCTAACGACAGACCTTTGTATGCTAATGCCATTGCACATTTTTTATCAATTTTAAGAGCAGAGTCATAACATAGGATTGCATCTTTATACTTTTTACTTGTGTGTAATGATGCTCCTTTGTTTACTAAAGCATGGATGTTTTTTGGATCAATGTAAAGTGCTTTATCATAATATTTTATTGATTGTTTTATTCTACCTAAATTTTGTAATGTGACACCTTTGTCTACAAGAGCGCTAATGTTGTTAGGATCTTGTTTTAATATAAAATCATATAATTTTAGAGCATCTAAAAAATTCCCATCCTCACAAAGATCATATGCTTGAGATAGTAGTTTATCGATTTCTTTGCTCATTACGAATTTAATGATATATTGTCAATAATATAGATTCTAACCTATTGTTCATAAATAATACAAATACATCATGAATACTGTTATTGGAATTATTTAACTATCAACATTGGACAATGAATATTTTGAGATACACCGTTTACCACACTGCCAAGAAGAATTTTGTTCCATCCGGTTCTACCATGAGACCCCATTACAACAAGATCGATCTTCTTTGATTTTGCATATGCCACAATTTGTTTTACAACAGAATCCACAACTAAAATATGTGAAGACATTGAAATATTTGCAGTTTTTGCTTGTAAGGCAAGTTTATCAATTTCCTCTTCGGCAATTTTTGTTTGTTTTTTTATAATGGCCTTTGAATACATAGAGTCAACATACCAACTGCCAGTATATGCCCCACCATCTATACAGTGTAGCACAGTTATTTTTGAATCATATTTTTTTGCCATGTCTAATGCAATTTTAAATGCATGTAGAGAATGTTTAGAACCATCCCATGGGATAAGAATATTTTTAAAAAGCATATCTCAGTTACGATTTAAAGGTAATTTAATACTTTTACAATTATCATTTTTGAATTTGTGTATTATTCTTAATTGCTAAGTGTTCATTTTAGATAATAAAACACGTTATGCATTAAAACAATCAAAAATTAAAAACACTGTAATGTTACAGTTCCATGTTTTGATCTAATTTCAGACCTTTGTATCTATTTCTTATGGTAACTTCAGTTACGCTAGCTGCTTCTGCAATATCACGTTGAGTAATATCTTCACCATTTTTAACACAGGCCAAATAAAGTGCTGCAGCTGCCAATCCCATAGGATCTTTACCTGCAGATTCTTCATGTTCTTGAGATATTTTTAAAACTTTAGCTGCATAGCGTTTAGTTTTTTCTGTAATGCCAATTCTACTTGCAATGCGTGCAAGACACTGTATTGGATCCACTACAGGCATTTTTAGCTCAAGTTCTCTGTGTAGTAATCTATAACATCTTGCAATGTCTTTTTTCTTAAGATTTGCAGCTTCGCCTACATCGTTTAAAGTTCTAGGGGTTTCAGTGTCTCTACATGCAGCATAAAGTGCTGATGCAATCATTGCAGATATGGATCGTCCACGTACCAATTTTTTTTCAATTGCTTTTCTGTAGATATATGCTGCCTTTTCAATTACAGCGTCAGATAAAGAGAGTTTATCTTTTAATCGGTTTAATTCGCTTAATGCTTGTCTAAGATTTCTATCAACAGATTCATGAACTTGGCTTCTACTGTCCCATGTTCTCAGTCTTTCAATAGTACTTTTCATTGATGCAGTGAGTGGTTTCCCAGATGCATCTTTATTCATAGGATTAATTATTGTGGATAATCCCATGTCATGCATTGTCAATGATGTCGGAGCACCAGCTCTTGCTTTATTGCCATGTTCATCTTGTGTAAATGATCTCCATTCTGGTCCAGATTCCTGAGATTTTTCAGAAATTACATATCCACATTTGCCACAAAATCGTTCACCAGTTACATCATCTGTCAATAAAGAATTTTTTGCACAACGTGGGCAATTATCAGTATTAATTGATTGTAAAACCATGATAGAATCACTTACGTATCACTTTAATAATAACTAGTAGGAAATCATGAAATTTATTCATAAATTGGCTCTAAAATCATGAATCATGACGCACTTTTATCTCTTGGATCTATCTCTAATGATTTGTTAAAACATTCTATTGCTTCTTCGTATCTTCCCAAACTACGCAATGATACAGCCTTAAAATTCCATAATTCTGGGTCTCTTTGATTCATCAATAAGGCTTGTTCAAAGCAAGCTAAAGCATCTTCAAAACTGCCAGATTCCAAGAATACCTTACCTCTTAAAACCAATTCTTCGATTTGTCCCACATCAAATTTGTGTAGTCATTTGTTTTAAGCATACATTAGATGAAACTAAAAAATATCAAAAGACAGTAAAGGTTAAACACATATTTAACAAATCAGTGAAAATTTAAATATATTTTTGACATAAGTAAACTAAATGAATTTAGATAAAACAGATGAACGAATTCTTAAAAATTTGATGGTGGACGCACGATTATCGGCAAGACAACTTGCATTAAAACTTGGAATTTCAACGGTTACTGTATTATCAAGAATAAAAAAATTAGAAAAAGAAAAAATAATCAAAGGGTACACTGCACTAATAGATCATGAAAAATTAGGCTATAATTTGACTGCAATTATAGAGATAATTGCAAAAAAAGATAAAATCATAGATATTGAAGCTGAGCTGTCAAAATTAGAAAATGTGTGTGGAGTTTATGATATTACTGGAAATACAGACACGCTAGTTATTGCAAAATTTAAGTCCAGAAACGAGTTAAGTGAATTTGTGAAGGGAATAGCGTCAATTCAAAACATC
>DATIFS010000103.1:0-8807 GCA_035455105.1 Nitrosarchaeum sp. | reverse complement strand
CTCTTGCAAGTCGTCCCAACCTTTTTCCAATATTTCCTAATCCTATAATTCCAAGATATTTTCCTCGAAGTTCTGTTCCTTTTAATTCATTTTTTAGCCATTTACCATTTCTAATCTCTCTGTCTCCTCTTGTTGTTTGTCTTGCTAAAGATAACATGAATCCAAGAACAAGTTCTGCCACAGCATTCATTGCACCTTCAGCTGCATTGATTACACGGATGTTTTTTTCTTTGGCAGCAACTTGATCAACATTATCCAATCCAACTCCAACACGTGCAATAATTTTACACTTGTCAGCTTTTTCAATAATCTCTCTAGTAAGAGTAGTTCTGCTTCTAACAATTACAATGTTGAAACTGGAAATCTTTTCTTTAATTTGCTCAGGTGTAATTTTTGGCTCATATGAAACTTTCAAGCCATTATCTTGTAATATTTTATTTAAAACTGGATCTACTTCATCACATATCAAAACAGAATCATCAAATCCCATGTAAGTAAGAAAAAATCTATAGAATATAATTCATTAATAATTGAAAAATAGAAAAAGAGAGAGTGTTTCTACCTATGGTATTGGTGGTAGTGTTGGGACAACTTCCCATAATGGGATGTCGCCTTCTGCTTTCTTAGCGGAAGCTACGTCATCAGTGTATAGACCATGAATGTTTACTGCTGGGTGTTTGATACTGTTCATTCCCATTGGTGGGACAGCATCGCTTGGGTTACCCAATGCATATGCATATGATGGGACTGGTGCTGGAATTACTCCTGCACTAACCAATCTTGGGTTTAATCCAAATGGATCACCTGCTACAAATACTGTAGCTGCACCTGTGTAAATTGCTGCATAGTCGTGATTAACTGCTGCGTATACACCTGGTTCATCAAATACCACATCAGCAATCATGCCTTGTGAGCCGCCAAGTAACCATGTTTCAGTTCCTTGTGCTTGTACTCTATTGCCTTGTGTAACTCTGTCCAAGATTTCACCAACAATGTGGAAAAATACTGGTTCGTTACCTTGGTTTTCAATAAAGAGTCTCACATGTTGATTGTTTTCAACATACAAGAGTTGTGATTGATACTGCTTTAGTTCAAGTCCATTCCATGGTTGTGCAACAAAGATGTTCTTGTTTGCATCACCTTTGATGAGCAAATTGTGAACCATGTTTGGTACATAACCGAATTGCATTCCGTTAACAACTGTTGCAGTGTTATGATGTTGGAACATTGCTCCTGCATCATAGTTGCCGTCAGGTGTTAGATACAATTGGTTGTATTGGAGTGTGAACTCTAATGCATCAGGATCGTAGAACTGTCTGTCTAGAGTTACTTTGCCATTGTTAACTGCTGTTTTCTCTACCATTAATTTGTTGTAACCATTGAGTGGGTCAACAATTGCAATTCCGTACATGCCGGAAAGAACGTGTTGATCCATACCAATTAGGTGTACACCAGAACAATGGTATTTGAAAGTACCAGGTACATTAGCAACATAACAGTAGGTCTTTGATTCACCCGGATTGATGGAATCAAAGCTTCCTGCAGACATTTGTGATGCATGCATGTCATTACCGTGTCCGGTAACTTCACTTGCTGGAATTGTAAGTGTCATTTTTACGACATCACCTTGAGTGACTCTTAGTGTTGGTCCTGGGACTTGTCCACTAAAGGTCATTGCATTGTATGTCTTTCCTCCCATGATTGGAAGTTTAACACTTTCACCAGTCAAGTTAAAGTCGACGACTTTTCGTCCTGAACTTGACAATGCGTCACAATCAGTTACTGCGAATGCCTCTGGCATTACAAGCTGTAAACCGCCCATTTGATGAATTTGTTCAACTACATTGGCATCCATTTTGGAGAGGTCAATAGATTGAGAATTCATTTGGGTTTGTGTGTATGTGCTTCCGAATAAGGTTGCTCCCAAAACAGCTACTGCTGTAATGGTAAAGAGCATACTTAGACGCTTATTCATTACGCAACGTGATTACAGATTCCTATATAATAATTCCCATTATTCATAAATTAATATCATAAAAAAGAGCAGAAAAAGAATGAATAATAGGAAATTAAAGACAAAATTGATTTGAAATTCAGACTAGACGAAGATTCACTTGGAAAAGTCAAAATTCCTTCTGATGCATATTATGGAGCATTTACCGGAAGAGCGATTGAGCAGTATCATGTTACTGGTAACAAAGCACATGTAAATTTGATAAAATCATTTGTCATGATCAAGCGTTCTGCTGCAGTAGCAAACATGAAAACAAAGTCAATAGATGCAAAACGTGGAAATGCCATAATTGCAGCATGTGATAAAATATTGTCTGGAAAGTACATTGACCAATTTGTAATAGATATGATCAACTCTGGTGCAGGAACTGCATTTAACATGAATACCAATGAAGTAATTGCAAATGTAGCATTGGAAATTTTACACAAAAAGAAAGGTCAGTATCAAGACCTTCATCCAAATGATCATGTAAACATGTCACAATCAAGCAATGACACATATCCAACTGCAATGCATGTTGCAATTCTAATTAATCTTGAAGACACTATTCCTGCAATTGATAAATTAATCAAATCACTTACAAAAAAGGCAAAAGAATTTTCTTCGTTTAAAAAAATTGGAAGAACCCATTTGATGGATGCACTTCCTGTAACTCTTGGAAGTGAATTTGCAGCTTATGTCACATCAATCACTAAAGCACGAAATGCAATTGTATCATCTCAAAAGGAATTACAAAACATTGCATTAGGAGGAACTGCAGTAGGTACTGGAGCAAACACACCAAAAGGGTACAGAAAAATTGCAATTGCAGAACTTGCAAGAATTTCAAAATTATCACTAGTGCCAGAAAAAGATATGCAATACTCATTACAAAGTAAATTTGCAGTTGCAAACCTTTCTGGAGCTTTGCGCAATTTGGCACTTGAAATTGGCAAACTCGCAAATGATATCAGATTAATGGCATCAGGCCCAATTGCAGGATTGTCAGAGCTTGGAATACCAGCTGTTCATGCAGGTTCATCAATCATGCCAGGCAAAGTAAACCCATCATTAGCAGAATGTATGAACATGATTTGTTTTAACATAATTGGAAATGATACAGCAGTATCTTATGCAGCACAAAGCGGACAATTTGAGCTAAACGTAATGATGCCTGGTATGCTAAAGTGCATGTTAGAATCTACTGACATGTTGAAAAATTTCTTACCAATATTTTCTGCAAATCTAATAGATGGATTAACTGCAAACAAAGAAAAACTTCGAAGTAATATAGAAAACAGTCCAGTGATAGTGACACTCCTTACACCAAAAATAGGTTATCAGAAATCTGCAGAATTATTCAAAGAGTCTCTAAAAACTGGAAAAACCATTCGAGAATTAGTAACATCAAAGAAATTGATGAGCAATAAAGAAATTGATGCACTGTTCGGATAAATCATGGCAAAGATTTTCGTAGAAGCGTACGGATGTTCTGCTAGTTTTGCAGATTCTGAAATGATTTCAGGTTTGATTGTAAACGGAGGACATACTCTTGCCAAAAATTCTTCAGAGTCGGATTTGAATATAGTAGTAACTTGCTCAGTCAAAGATTCTACTGCAAACAAAATGATTCACAGAATAAAGTCATTAAATTCAAAACCTCTTGTTGTTGCAGGATGCCTTCCAAAAGCAGAGATAGATACTGTAGAAAAGATCACAAAAAAAGCCAGTTTGTTAGGACCAAACTCACTTGGAAAGACATTACAGGTAATAGAATCAACATTGAAAGGAACAAAATTTGTGGCATTGGAAGACTCGGATTTATCAAAAGTTGGATTACCAAAAGTAAGATTGAACGAAGTTGTGGGAATTGTTGAGATTGCTAGTGGATGTCTTAGTGAATGTACTTTTTGTCAGACCAAATTAGCAAAGGGAGATCTCAAAAGCTACAGGATAGGAGACATTGTAAGACAAGTTGAAACTGAAATCAGTGAAGGATGTAAAGAAATTTGGCTGACTTCTACAGATAATGGGTGTTACGGCATTGATATCAACACAGATTTGCCTACTTTGGTAAAAGCAGTCTCTGATATTCCACGAAATTTTATGATACGTGTAGGTATGATGAATCCAATGTACATGCCAAAAATAAAAAATGAATTGATAAAATCTTTTGAAAGTGACAAAGTATACAAATTTCTGCACATACCAGTACAGAGTGGTAGCGACAAAGTCCTAAAAGACATGAAGCGTGGGCATACTGTGAAAACGTTTAGAGAAGTTATTAAAAAAGCCAAAGAGCGATTTACAGAATTTACAATTTCCACAGATGTCATAGTAGGATTCCCAACAGAAACTAGAGAAGATTTTGAAAAGACGTTTGATCTCATAAATGAGACAAAGCCAGATATCGTAAATCTTTCAAAATATAGCGCTAGGCCAGGCACAGATGCTGCAGAGTGGGATCAAGTAGAGGCAGCAGAAGTAAAAAGAAGAAGCAGGATAATCTTTAATCAAATCAACAAGATATCATTGGAAAATAATCAAAAATGGATCGGGTGGAAAGGCAAAGTTTTGTTTGATGAGAAGACAGATGAAGGCATCAAAGGAAGAAATTCAGCATACAAATCAGTATTTGTAAGAGATCAAATCAAGATCGGTCAGATACACACAGTGAAGATTATTGATGCAACGACACACAGCATTATTGGAGAGATCGCAAGCTAAATTTTTTAGATTGAAAATTTGATTAAAATAACGTAAGAAGGTTTTTTATCCAAATCTGAGAATAACATTTGAAATGAGTTTTCAAGTGAAAGAACCGATCTTAGTTATTGGTTTAGGCGGAGCAGGCTCAAAATTAGCAGCACAAGCCAAAGATACACTAAACTCAGATTGTCTAATTATTAGTAACGATCAAAAAGATATCCAGTCAGGCTGTGATTCAATTAAAGTATCAACAGATTCAGTCATAAATCCATCAGTTCAGTTAATCAGAGGTGCTACATACAAGGAAGTAGATCAAATCAGGTCAAAAATTTCAAAATATTCTACAATTGTGCTTATGACAAATTTGGCAGGAAAGACAGGATCTGCAATATCTCCAGTAGTTTCAGAAATTTGTAAAGAATCAGACAAAGAATTAATCTCATTTGCCATAATGCCATTCAAGTATGAGAAGGATAGAATTTTCAATTCAGGTATCTCATTAAAAAGAGTAAGAGCAAATTCAGAGTGCACTATTGTTTTGGATAATGATTCACTTTTAGAAAGTAATCCAGATTTGAGCCCAAATACATGTTACAGTATTGCAAATAATGCAATTATGCATGTAGTTAATTCCCTACGTTCTTCAGAAATACCAAATCAAACAAACATTCTAACTACAAGTAAAAATGGACAAAATCTAGAGGAATCACTAAGAGACTCACTCAAAATGCTGTATGAAAACACATCACCAAATGCAGTAAAGCGCTCAATGCTATACGTTGTTGGTGGAAACAACATTCCAGTTGGAGTCATTAATTCAATTACAAATCTAACCAGTGGAATACTAAGTGAAAGCAGTTCACAAGTAGATATGATATCATCAAATGAATCTAAAATAGTAATGCTATCTTCAATTCAAGGAATGACAAAATTTGAAAAATATGACCCACTTGGCGTCATTCCACAAGAAAACACATTGGATTGGGCACAACCAGATTGCAGTATTGACTATAAACTAGATTTATACCAATTAGAATAAATTTTAAAATAATTTTTTCTTTTTAAGAACTAACTCTCTATTTTGATTTTTTAGTAGATGCGTTTTTCTTTGCTGGTGTTTCTTTCTTTACTTCTTTAGCTGGTGCATCTTTCTTTACTTCTTTAGCTGGTGCATCTTTCTTTACTTCTTTAGCTGGTGTTTCTTTCTTTACTTCTTTAGCTGGTGTTTCTTTTGCAGATTCATCTTTTACTTCTTTAGCATCTTTCTTTGTTTCTTTAGATCCTTTCTTTGTGTCTTTAGCATCTTTCTTTGTGTCTTTAGATTCTTTCTTTACTTCTTTTTCATCAACATATGGAGAGACCAAGATAAATCCTTCATCAGTTTTACTCATTCTCACTCTAATTTTTCTTGGAGGACTACGAACTCCTTTTGACCAAATTATGTGAGCAAGATCTTCTTCAATTTTGATTTCTTCTGTTTTCATATGATGACGAGCAAATTCTTTAATCATGTTAATAGCTCTTGGTGCACGATGTGTGTCAACAGAAAGTAAAACTTTACCCAAATTGATAGTATATACTCTTTCTAATTCTTGAGACAATTATCCAACCTCCACATCAGTTGATCTCCAAGCTCTACGTTTTGGATTTGATCTAACAGTTCTCTTTGTTCTTAGAATAATCCAAGCTGGTACAGGTGAAGCCTGTCTTGTCTTTTTTAACAGACGTATTTTTCTTGGGGATGACTTTCGTGCAGCCATATTTTTCAGGCACGAAGAGCTCTTTTTAAATGAATCTCAGGAATTTAGGCGATTAACTATTTGCTTTAGAATTCGTGCAGAGGCACCCCAGACAATTTTATTTTGAAATTCAAATGTATACATCTCCTGAATAATATTGTGTGATGGATTAGGATCATTTGCCATTGTTTTCAAAAAAGGCATTAAAGGAATATGAAATATTGTTTTCACCTCAGAATTTGCAGAAAGTGATGCAATCTCATCTACAATAGAAACAAACGGCATAATAGTAAAACCAGAATTAAGAGTTACAACAGGTTCTAGTTGTCCTATTACCTGATTTTTTGAAATATTCAAACCAATTTCCTCTCGAGTTTCACGTAATGCAGTTTCTAAAAGATCAGAATCATTTGGATCGAGTTTCCCACCTGGAAATGAAATTTCCCCCGCATGTAATTTTAGATGATCTGGTTTTTCAGTCATCACAATAATTGGCTCCTTGCCATAAATTACAACAAGTATTGATGCAAGTTTGTTTGTTCCACAATTATCTAAGACAGGATTAATTTTACTTGAAAGTAAAGATTTTAGTAATTTTAAATCCACAAAGATTATGAAAGTTATCTATTTTATTGAGTTTGCGTTTAAAGGTTTTAACCAAGTTAAATTTGAGATTGTTTATGGCAATAATTTATGAAATAAATCCGCCAAAAATTCCAGACGGGAACGTAACAAATGAGGAAATAAATTCACTATTATCAAAACTTTTAGAAAAAGTTTCAGACATAAGTGCATTTTGCGACGGTATTCATGTTACAGATTCTGTTTTAGGAACTAGAAGAATTTCAGCTTTAGTTGCAGGAAAATTATTGAAGAAAAATCATCCAAATTTACAAATTACAATCAGTATGCGAGTAAGGGACAAAGATATGAATTTGATAAAAAAAATCGTACAAGAATCAATAGATTTGAAATTAGATGGAATACTTGTCTTAAAAGGCGATCCATCAAAAGAAAATCCACAAGATTCAGGTTTGATTCCAAGCCTCGTAGTTAAGCAGTTAATCGAGTTAGGATATGGAAGTAAAACAAATTTCTTTCTATCACTACCTAGCAATCCTAATTTTGAAAAAATTCAAAAAAAAATTGCCGCCACACCTAGAGGCTTTATGACACAAGTGATTCATTCAGCAGAACAGGTGCAAAGAATTTCCGACAAACTAAGACCAAATGGATTTAGAATTATTCCATGTATTTTACTACCAACAGAAAAAAATGAAAATTCTGCAAAGTTTTTAGAGTTAGATTGGTCAGAGTATAAAGAAGATCCAGCCAAGTTCATCAAACAAGTTCACAACATATCGGGTGATGTTCTAATCACATCGCCTAATGACTTTGCATTTGCAAAAGAGACATTAAAAAAGATCTAAAGAACAAAATACTGCGATTCAGGATGATGCACTACAATTGCTGCAGTAGATTGTTCTGGAATGATTTGTCCAGATTCAGTTAATGTCATCCCAGATTTTTCTGGATGTAGTAGATTCCAAACCAAAGCGTGTTGTGAAACATCAGGACAGCTAGGAAATCCCCAACTATATCGTAGCCCTCCTTTCTCAAGTTTTAGTTCAGATTTTATTTTTCTGTTTATCCATTCTGCTAATGCCTCAGCTACTTCAACTGCCAAACCATGCAAATAGTACGCATCAGCATACTTGTCTTCTTTATTCCATTTTTCTATAACATCTGAAACTCTGTTTCCAACAGTAACTGCCTGAAATGCAACAACATCATCTTCCCCAAAATAATCAGTAAGACAAAGATGGCTAGCTTTCGAAGAACGTGGAAAATCAAATTCTTCACTTTTACCATTGGGATTATCAACTATGAGTTTTCCATCTTTGTTGTGACATTTGAAAAAACCATACACAATTTCAGGCTCAAATAATTTTTCTCTAATTATTCTAATCTTCCATTGATTGAGCAATATTTCATGATCAGCTTCATGTTCAGAGCCAGACTTTCCACGTAGACCCCAAGATAACTTGAATAAAGATTTTTTATCAATCAATTCCCAAACTTCGTTCATTTTAATTTGATCAGATCTCAATCTAATTGGTTCTCCAATTATTGGTGGAGTTGGAGGAGTTACAGGTTTAGTGTTACTCTTTGGAAGGTTCGTAGTATCAATTACAGCAGTGGATTTTTCTTTCCAACTCTCTAGTTTTTCTTTCCACTGTGCCAAAAATTTAGGCTTGTCATCTGAAACCAATGTATCCATTGTTTTCAAACCTTCAAACATGGTATTGCAATAAAATACTCCAGATTCGTAAATACTTCCCTCTTTTGCAATTCTATTGATGTAA
>DATIFS010000102.1:0-3590 GCA_035455105.1 Nitrosarchaeum sp. | reverse complement strand
ACAACTCTTATGGTAACAATTATGGTGTTTAGTGTATCACTATTTGCTACTTTAATCAATGTAGGTTTGATTTCTAATTTTATTGAAATATTTGTACGAACTTATATGCTGGGATTTATGATTGCCTTACCTACGGCTCTTGTAGTAGTAAGAATTGTAGGTAAAATTGTGACAAGAATAACTATATGATCTATTCATTCAGCATAAACCCCTACTACGATATCATTCTTTTAGTTTAAAACTCTCACTTCAAAACATACTGCCAATGAATTTTGTCAAATCAGTTAGATGCCCACCCATTTTGTTTATAAAGAAATTGAATACCAAGTCGAAAATCGATGAACTGAATATTTTATTTTGTATACTCTTAACTTGAGGATTTATTGTTCGATGAAAAGTTTGCTCTTATTATATTAAAATTATATTTTTTCTAAAAAGAAAGTAAGTGTGAAAACAATTCAAATAACACGTATTAAAAAATAAGGTGTGGGTTTTTACCCACATGGTACAAGATATGACAATATTTGAAGTGGAAAGACTGAGATCATCACTTTGTTTTTGCACTTGTTGTTTGTGTATATTTTGCTGAAGATGTCATGATCTCAAGGCCTAGTGTGCAGTCAAAATGAATTTGCTCCAATGTCGCATAGTTGCATTTTGGGCAAATCTGTTGAATCGGTTGGCTGCATTCAGAGCACTTTGATTGAATCTCAAGTTCCGTTCCACAGTTTCTACAAAGTGTGTCAGGCATTTTCTTTCACCTCCTTTTATTCAAATCACCTCCAGAGAGATTCACCGTCTTGACTTCCAACTAAATCTCTTTTCAGAGATTGACGATATTTTCTCAAAGGAAGTTTTTAGAGATGTCTTTAGATGAGATATTGGCTGTGTTGTAATTGATGTAAAGTTCATCTACTATTCACCTCCATGTCATTCAACTGACACTAGCTTACCTTTTGGTTTCTCTTCGGCAAGCTTGAATGTCAGCTCCAGTATTCCGTTGAGATACTTTGCTTTCACAGAGTTTTCATTTACTTTGTATTTCAGCGGAACGTTTGCGCCATACTTTCGATCTCCGTGTTTTGCAGATATTGATACGGTACTGTCTGCCACGTTTACTTGAATATCCGATTTTTCAATTCCAGGCATCTCAGTAACAAGTTTGAGAATGCCATTTTTCTCATCGACAGTCTCATCAACGTATGGTTCTCTAGTGCCCATATCCGTAAGTGCATTTGTTGGCCTTACATTTCCCCACTCTCTTACACGGGGTTTGCCATCTGAGCCAAGTGTCATCTCATAACCATAATAATATGGCCCATAGGTCTGAACTTGACTTGCTACTGGGTTTTCAAAGATGCCACTTGAATTAAAAAAGCGGTTGGACAATCTTCGAAATGTATTTTCAAATTGGTCATCAAACCACATTTGTTATTCACCGAGTGTAAGTAATAGTGTTTCAGATTAAAAAATTTTTCGTATATATGATCTATAGTTTTATGTAGAAAAAAGAAGAAAAAATAATTCTAAATTTATTAACAAATATTCCTGTAGTTGAACGTAATGCTATATCAGAAAGAAAAAAAACTAATCCTTTAGTAATTTCCTTAAATGTTACATTGTTTTCAAATTTTTATTTTTTAATATGAAAGAAACTATCAAACTATTTCATAAGTGAAAAATATTTAAATTTCTAGAAAACATTATCGCAACTTTTTTAAATAAAAATAACGCATTATATCTCCAATGGTGACATACAATGCCAATTGATGAGAACTTTCCAGAAGGACTAAAACCAATCGGAAAAATAATGCATTCGGATGGTGAACACTTTCATTGGATTTGGGGTCCAGGCCAACTAAAAGAGGCCTCACAAAGTGAAACTGTAAAAGAAGATTACAAAAAGAGAGGTGAAAAACTAGAGCCTCTTGGTGTAAGTGGAACTATGGTTGCAGTAGATTGGGACTCTTGTGTAGCAGATGGCGCATGTATTGAGGCATGTCCTGTGCAAGTTTTTCAGTGGTATAGAACAGAAAAAGATATTTCTGCAAAAGAAGTTGTTGGGCAAACTTTTGAAGGAACAGGAAGTTCTGTCAAAGAGGAACGTAAGGACTACACTGACAAGGCAGATCCAATACGCGAACATGATTGTATATGGTGTATGGCTTGTGTGTCAGTATGTCCTCCTCAAGCAATCAAGGTTGATCAGGGAAATCAGGAACATCATGAAAAAGCAGCAGGGACATATCAAAAACTAGGTTCTGGACAGGCAAATCCGCATGCACATGATTAAAACACCATCTATTTTTTTTAAGATAATCTGTTTTATTTTGATATGATAAATTAAAAGAAATACCAATCAAGATCAATTAGAAAAAGAAAAAAGGATACAATTTAGATTCTTGGCATGATACTTAGTCTGGATTTTGCAGAAACTACCACTATTGATATGATTGCAACTGCTAGAACCATTACAGTGATAGTGCCAAATTCAGGAACTATTTTTGCCACCGTGTCCATCTTTGCAAGTATATCGTCTACTTTTTGATCCACTTGTGACGATGATGCATCATTTTTTATCATATCTCGTAGTTCTACTCTCATCATGGTTTCCATTTCATTTACTAGATCTGTCTGACCTGATTCTTTTAGAGGAGATTCCAGATACTCAAAGTTATCGAGGTATGCTTTTGTTGCAAGGCTTGTTGCTGTGTCCTTGTCACCTTCAGCATATTTTACTTTGACCTGATTCAGGAGGTCACGAATGTTTTCAACATATGTTAAAAGATCTGTTTCTTTGTGTTCTTCTCCTATTGCCTCACCAACCTCACCAATCACACCATTTGCAAACGTTGCAATTTGTTCAGCTTCTGATTTTTTGTCATACGCATCCCACAAATCAGAATAAAATTCCTCTGCCACTTCCACTTCGTGCTCTGGAAGTTCAGATTTTATCTCATCAAAGATTTGTTGTGATCTCCAAACAAATGCAGAACCATCTTGGAATTCAGCCATCATTTCTATTTGACCATTCTTTACTCCTTCCTCGTATTCGCCTATCGAAGTTTTCAAAAGATTTTGAACAAGTTTAGCTTTGAATGTTTTATCATTGCTAAGATCTTCTCCTACAACTAGTATTCTCGCTTCTTGGATTATTTCTTTTGCTTGATCTAAGGCTTTTTGTGCATCCTGTCTTGTTACATCAGAGCCAGTTTTTTTGCCCAATTCCATGAGTGTATTTTGTACTTTAGCATCAAAATCTGGGTTTGCTGCTTTAAGTTCTGGTTTCATGGAACCATACAGTTCTGCAATTGGATGAGATGCGTGAACTAGTGCAAGTTCTGCATTACCATCATCAAGATTTTTCTCAATTGCCCAAAAATGTCCTAGTGTCTCTTCAAGAGAACCTGCAAATGATAATTTATCGTCATAATCTGACTCTGCAAGAACATATTGAGATGACAACGATACAAGTAAGGTCATTGCCAAAATCATAGAAGTCACATATTTCATCATTAATGATACAAGAAATAAAGTGAATATAACATGTGCAAAGATTCCATAGCGTTATTCTAAATTACTAGAACACA
>DATIFS010000101.1:0-5954 GCA_035455105.1 Nitrosarchaeum sp. | reverse complement strand
AAAAGTTAAACAGGGATTCAATACGACCATTCATCTTTCACATCTGATTCGAAATTTTTCTCTCGAAGAGGTTCAGAATCTTTTATTTTTTATGGCTGAGGTGGCACGAAAATATGGTGGGATTCATTTTATTTTGATGACAGAAGACTCTCACGAAAAGGATCTGGTAGTAACAATAAAAGATACAGTGGACTCTGTCTTTGAGTTTACATCTCAGGTAAGAGATGCAGAGATCGAAAACATCCTAACCATCCGAAAGATTCGAAACATGATACCAAAAGCTCGAGTCCTGGTATTAGCAGTAAAAAGTAATGGTTTGGTTACGGAAACAACTAGCAGAATTTCCTAAATGAATTCATAGACTGATTCTAAGAATGGGAAAAATTGATTCACTTGCCTACGCCAGTGGACGATATCGACATGATAAATATTACAGTTTGATTGCCCAATTCGGTTTGACTGTGTCCTTGATTTATCCAAATTGGTTGTGGTATGAAAAACGCGATCACATAAAAGTTAAAAAATTTATTGAAGACATTATGGCACTTCTACTCGGATCAATATTTCAGCTAACGGACCAATGTCCGCATCGATTGCTGGTGAAGTTGAAATGACAGGAATGTAATTTCCTCTACCCAATGTATACATCACGTATAATTTGTCCGATGACAGCTCAGGAGCTCGAATAGTGAATTTAAGTGTCCGTGCTTCCGCTGGTGAAATGCTACCTGATTTTGGAAGATTTCCTATATCTACATTTGTGGTTGCTTGAATTTGGACTGAATCATTTTTTGTGTCATTGTAAAACACTACGCTACTAAAACCTGGACTATTTGAAACGATAGTTGCAGGAGTTGTAGTAACAGTAAAGTTTCTTGGAACGTTTACTATGACTTGTGCACCTGATTTTATGTAATTTGTCGAAAGGCCACCTGCTCCACTATCCGCATGTTGTTCAAAATCTGCTAGATTGATGTAAACATCCCTTGTGCCCCCCGAACTCATTGTAAAGTCTCCAAACATATGATCTGTGCCTGTTGAACCTATCGTATCCGACAGGTAAACGTTAGCAATGACTCCTTCTACATTTCTAAAGGAGGACATGTATGCAGTCTTCCCAAATTGACCCATATTCGTAAAAACGCTTGCAGCTATTAGGAATCCGTCAACATCTCCGGCAGATTGTAAGCTCCCAGGGGAAATTGAAGTGAAAAATGACTTAGCAGATCTTGCAGGGATCAAGGCACCGGCAGAGGTTGTATTTGTCCAAACAAGCTGATTTTCCGTTGTACATCTCCAAATTGCATTAGTATTGGGATTTGGCAATATGGTAGTTGGACTAGGACCGCAATTATCTCCGCTAGGAGGACTAGAACCACCAACTGAAAAAATTTGGTCAGCGGAGGATGCTCTTGGACTGCTTACTGTAAAAACAATCTTTCCTACCTCCATTGTTTGATCTGTTGGGTTGGCAATAGTTGCCCCCCACAAGGCTTTATCATTATTAGGTGAATTACCAAAAGGCGAAGGCGTTGTAAGAAATATTCCAGGTTTATTTAAAAGATCCTCGTTTAAGATTAAAAGAGACGAAGGATCTCCAGGTGAACCATCGGCACCATCTTTACCTGGTGGCCCAACAGCAATCGTCATGTCGGGAATATCTAAAGTCTTCATTGTACCGAGTTCTGAAACCACCTTTATGGTATACTGATCCGTCGGATCCAAAGTAATTTGTCCATTAGTAACGTTTTTTGAAGTTGCTACGGCTATTGTGGCATTTGTAAAGTTGATTTTATAGGGAATTGCTAGTTTCTCAGAAGTGTTTTTTTCTATAACCCAAAGGTCCTTGATATTAACAGTATCTGTTCCTTCATTTCTTACTGTTAGAAATAATTTGGTGGAACTAATGTTGCCAGAAAGGGAAAAGTCTTCACGCGCAATCGCAGTTTGCCTGTCTGATAATTTTTTCTGAGTATTTATAAGATCATTTTGATATGAAAACGCGGTAAGCAAAGCTGTAAAGGTTGCAATCATCAAAATTATAAAAAACAGTGCTCCTATGATGCTTGAAAGACCTCGTCTTTTTCTTGGTTTAATTATATTATTCATTTTCAATTTTACCTCACACCACCACTAGTAACTGATACCGCAGGCGAATCATTCAAATCTGTAAAGACACGCACTTCCACTGGCTGGTTAATTCCAATATCGGGAGATATTATACTGCTCAATTTGATCACCAGACGAACCTCATCATCACTTCTTAATTCATTATCTGACAATTGTTTGATTGGAGATGCATTTGAAGTAGGTATCATACTAAAAAATCCGGCTCTTGGATAAGCGGGAGGTGCTGTCATTGCTAGAGCAATATTTTTTGTATTTTGATCCCAAGTATGTTCAACATTGTTTACCTCGATACTTTGAATGTGGACTGGATTTGGGCCGGTGTTTCTAATTGTTAAAATAATAAAATCAGTTCCATCAGAAACCGGTTTGTTATTAGGAGAAATGTCACAGCTGGTGGTGCATAGTCTTGGACCAGGAGATGGACTAGCATCTAATTTGTTATCAAATCCAGTAATATCGGAAAGGTCTATCCCATCTCTTGTGTCATAACCTGTAATCTTAATTGATGAGGTCTGAGTAGCAGAACTGCTCTGAGCTTGGGTAAGACTGTTACCTGAGAAAAAAGCTGAAATCAATATGGCTCCTGCAACAGTAATTCCCATTAGCAAAAGTGTTGCAATTATTTCTGATACTCCTCTCTTGTTCATAAGAATCAACTTTGGCCAGTTTTTGGTACCCATAAAGGTAGATGTGTAATATCTTGACACACATTTTGAGGAGATCCCTTGGGTAATGGAGGTTTTTCTAGTCATTTCACAAATATCTCCAAAATTATGAATTAAACGGCCTCACCGTAGTTTCAAATGCATTTCCCGTGGTTGTGATTATGGAAATCTTGTAGTCGGTGCTGTTGTAATAGTTAACATTCCAGCAGGCAATAGGATCGCATGGAGCAGATGGTGTGAGGGTAGGAGATTGAGTCATGTTTTGGAAATCCGAATTCAGAGGAAGTATTATGTTTGTGGAATTGTTAAAAATTAATTCCTGAGTATCCAATTTGACCATGGTGATTTTATCAATTTCAACTTGCTGAAGCCCCGTGTTTCTCACATAGATGTTGACGTGATTATCTGTTGGGTTGAACCTCACGTGCTCGATTGTGAGATCCTCAGACAATGAATCCTTTGAACCGGTAAGAAAGGACAGTGTAAAGTTAAAATTATTAATGTTATTCATTCCTTGAAATAAAAGAACGGTTCCTATTGAGGCCACAATAGCAACCATCAACAATGTTCCAACTATGTTACTGATTCCTTTTCTGGAAGACAATTTTTTATTTTTATTAATTTTTATCATAATAATCATCTATTCCAAATTTTTATCCATGGGCTTTTCTAGAAATAGTCGTGACTTTAGAATCTGCTCTACGCTGTCAAGTATTTCATTAAACTCTTTTCCTGTTACAACGGATATGTTATGAGAGGCTGCCAATGTTTTTGCCACCTCGGAAACAGAAGGAATTCCAATAAGAATAGCAACACTTGGAGCGGTGTCAAGAACCTTGACTAGCATAGAATTTACCTCAGAATCTCCTATTTCAGTCTCGGAGCTTTTAATGTCAATTAAGATGGTTTTGTTTTCTTTATTGAATCCATAAATGCTTGCCTTGTGCATCACTCCACTTTTTCCTTTGACTGTAGATGATGGTTCTATGGTAAATCCTTGAAGCATTTTAAGGGAGGTGAGCTTTGGAACAAGTGAATACGAATATGTTGAAACAGATTTGGCATCTACTTTGAGTTTGTAAAATGGTATAACTGCAATGTCAGCTTGATTGATGTCAAAGTCATGATTGAATTTTCTACAATGAAGTTTTATTACAAGATCATCAAAACGACTCTTGCATTGTTTGCATTCGTACCATCTTCCAAGTTTTCGTAATTCTTTTTCAGGATCCTTTATGGTCTTGTTACATGACTCACATTTTTTAAGTGCCTCAGAGTTTTCTCCAAACCCACTTTTAGTATTGATGTGGCCACAAACCGTGTGCTCGATTAGGTGTAGTTTCATGACATCACTTGAATGACAAGATGAGCAATACATCTTGATGCTGTTGCTGATGTATTGGGGATGTTTTGGGCATACTGGCAATCTCTCATATTCACTTTTTTCCAAAATTGCATCCGCTGAGGAAGAAAGTTCTTCTAAAAGCGAGGAAACATGCTCTGGGGTACCTAATTCTTCTAAAAGAGGATAGGTCCACAAATTTTCTTCAAAGTTAACAGAGGGTTTTACAGCGTCTTCACTACTGCTTAAAATTATTCCAACCAGTTTGCTTATCTCGTTTTTGCCTTGAAGCAGCTCCTTTGTGGGAATTTCTAATAGAGGTTTGGTTCTGCTCTCTGAAAATACATTTTCTTTAGATTGGACCAAAGGATTCCTTTTATCCAAATCTGATACTGTCTGCTTTGCATCCCGACCAAAATCAAAGAATTTTTCTGATGCTTGTTTTTGAGGTCCTGGTGGTACAGGTGACCCTTTTTGTGTTGTTTTCGCAGTGGCAGGAACCTCGCTCCACCCTCGCTGGCCAAGCTGTTTTGCCTTGTCAGGTGGATTTGTTTTGCCACTTAACACTTCTTCATATTGGACCATTTTAGATTCAAAAAATGAAATTTTGTTGTTAAGTTCCGTTATTGCCTTTAGTACATCGGTTAAGTTTGACTCTGAAGTTAGTTTTGGAATTTGGATCTTACTTGGCGCTGGTTTGCTCTCTGGTACATCTGGACTGTCTTTTTTCTTTGCTGGAAACCACTTCATTTTATTTTTCTCCTTTGAATTGTTTTATTCATCATTACACAGCTCCTATCAATGCAAAGACTCCAACTGAAAGTGCAATTAATATTACAACGTGCTTTACTCCAGCAATAAACGACCCCTCTCCTATTTTGCCTGCAGCCAGTCCACCAAACACAGATTCTACAATACTCATGTGTAGCATGAGCTTGTCCAACTGTTTAATGTCTACACCCACAAGTCCGCCAAATAATCCTGCAGCTGCCTGTGCACCTCCCTGTGCTGTTAGGTTTATCTGAATTTTTTCAATCTCTGAGAAGAATTGAAAAACAAGAATGGCAACTATGGCAAGGAAGACTGCAAATGATATGTAAATTGTATAAATGTAGGGCTTCATTGTGGATTTGCGTTCGTTTTCCAAATTTTCCATCTCGCTTACGTGTTTTTGGATAACTTCAATTGTATCACCAACATCTCCACCAGTTTCCATTGCAAGTTGTAACAAAGTCATCACACGTCTTGCAGTTCTTGTTTGTACCCTTTCTACAAAATTGTCAAATGCCTCTTCTACTGGCATGCCCCAGCTCAAATTTGCCCTCAAGTTTTTCAATTCTGGTGTAAGTGAACCCATCTTTCTATTGGCGGCTTCTGAAATTCCCTGAATAATACTGTGACCGCTGACAACAGAGCTTCTTAGTCCAAGAAGGAAAATTGGCAAATTCTTGTCTATGCTGTTTTTTCTGTGGATTTGTTTCAAATTCAATGAAACTGGAGGCATCACACCAACAATTATTCCAAAAACTGCACCCATATCCCTAATGGTTGTATTTCCTAAGACTGTGGACATTACAAATGATATCATAATTACTATTATGGCAGAAACTGCTGATACGACAATCATCTTTGTTTTTTGACTAGATGCTTTGGTTGGTTTTTTCTTTCTTTTCCCCTGTCTGGCTATTGATTTTTGTTTTTCTTCTAACATGTTTTCTACCTCTTTGGCACCATTCCATCAATTAGTAACAGTATCATTATTCCACAAATTGGAACAAGCAAATATGCAATTAACATCATCATTGTTGTAATATCTA
>DATIFS010000100.1:0-2135 GCA_035455105.1 Nitrosarchaeum sp. | reverse complement strand
CATTTAATAAAAAATTGACTAGGAATGAAAACCACGCATGTAACTCAAGTGGTTTAGCTCATGTTCCATGAATTATATATCTAAATCATGATTCTGGCCAGTTGATTTGACATGAATTACAACTTGCTCGCATGCCGTGATATTTTGAATCATAGTATAATTCACATTCAACCGAACCGCAAGAGACGCAATCGACATCATCAAAATCAGACATTGATTGGACATCAGCAAAGGTTCCTTTTTGTATAAAAGATACACAAGTCATGCTCAGTGCGTCCCACTAGTACTCTTTTCCTCTTTTAAACCAGCAATAGGGCAAAATGATGTTTGATTAGTTGGGTTTTGGAATTTAATGTAAAGATCATTTGATATCCAGATTGCCCCTGTCAATCCCAGAAATGGCCTTCGGTTCTTTTTCTTTCCCGGATTATTTGTACATGTTTGGCTCTTCATTTTGATCTTTTCCCACACACAAGTTCTTTCCCATGCACATCAATGTAAGACTGGATGAAATTTGGTCATGATTTGAGATCTTCCATCGGATTAACTTTCTCAATGATTGGTAGTCATCTGCTTCAACCTTGGCCAAAATATCATACGCACCCACTGTTTTTTGGACCTGGACACCTGAAATGCTTCTTAACTGCTCAACAACACTAGCGGAATCAGACCTGCATTTTATGATTACATGAGCTGTAGCCCTTTGATGGGGATAAACTATTTTGCATTGTTCATACATGAACTTTATAAAACCTGATTTTATCTAAGGATTGACTATAGTTTTTATGATTACCTTATAGCTGATAAGATACTATGGATTTTACAATATGAAAATAAAAGATATGAAGCTTGGTTCTATTGCAAGACCAACTTTCGTTCATATTTATAAATTCAAACTTCTTTATCAAAAACGTGGGAACAAAAGTATTCATAAATTTGCCTGTGAAGGATCTAAACAAATCTAAAGAGTTTTTTGCCAAACTTGGCTTTACCTTCAACCCTCAATTCACTGATAAGAATGCAGCTTGCATGGTTATTAGCGAAGAAAATTATGCAATGCTTCTCGTAGAATCATTTTTCAAAACATTTACCAAAAAAGAAATTGTCAACGCCAAAACTGGCACCGAGGTTCTCGTGGCCCTCTCTGCAGAAAGCAAGGCAAAGGTGGATGAAATGCTTACAAAAGCCTTGGCTGCCGGCGCAAAAGAGACAAGAGAACCACAGGACCATGGTTTCATGTATGGAAGGAGTCTTGAGGATTTGGACGGCCATATCTGGGAGATATTTTGGATGGATCCAAAGGCAATAAATCAATAAAAGTTTTTGATTGAAATAATCATTGTTATCCACAATGTGGACTAGTTAGCTACAAAAATCAACAGTTGTAATTGGGCAATTGTCTAATCTTGTCTGAAATGATTCTACTTCATAGAAACATTCGCTATGAACTTGTTCTGCAGTTTTTAATCCGCATTTTATACAGATTCTTTGCATCACTCCTCTACAAGTTGCACACAGGGTGGATTTTATTAGCATTCCACCACACTTTCTACAAGAATCATCTGGCATTTTTATCACTCCATGGCATGTTATGAAAAAATTGATTTTGAATCTGAAAAGGATGTTCACTATAGAAATTGTTGGTTATTGGTGTTTATGCAGATTTGAGATTAATACTTAGAATTAACTTGCCAACATGTTTTTTCTATAAACAAGTAGGGACACAAACTGCTATTCAATATGAAATAATATTCCCACCATCACTCATTTTGGGTTCTGACTGGGAGATTAGAAACTAAAAATGGTCAATTTTTTTAAATTGCTTCCTTATTCTGTAAGTAAAACCACTGTTTTCTTTTTAGTTAATCGGTCTGGTATCACATAATGTTCTGGAAACGGATCAGAGCAGCTGCCACATAATGAATAAATTGTTTTTGCCTCAAAATCTATCTCTCCTATATGCTTTCCACACTTTGTGCAAGATAGCGTCTTGGTGTCGTACATTCTTTAACCTGCTATGACCTGTTTTATTGAACTACATCCCTCAATTGCCCTAGTTATTTTATTATAAAGAGATCCGTGATTCACACAGGAACTACTAAACACAATTATGATGTATTCATCCAATGGAAAAG
>DATIFS010000099.1:0-14736 GCA_035455105.1 Nitrosarchaeum sp. | reverse complement strand
AATTCTCTAAGGCTTCCATTTGGAAATGCTCTATGTACTACAAATCCTTCACCTTCCAGTGTTGTTTTTGCAGTTATCACTTCTAATACAGAACGGATTTTCGTTTCATTTCTCAATAGATTTTGGTCTTTTGTATTTTGTTTCATAATATAGTATACACAACTAATTATTTAAATATGGTAGTAATTACTTACTTAGTAGGTTAGAATAACCATACCAAATAATTTGGTAAAAACTATTGTCTTTAATTAGTTAGTACACATTAAAATATACAATGAAAAACATATGGATTGGAATAATCATAGGCGTTTTTATCATCGGATTTGGAATTGGCTATGCTGTTTTTCAAACATCAAATCAATCCATCACAACTTCAGATACAAAGACTGAATTAGAAAAATACAAAATCGCCGAAAATCTTGCAACACAACATCTGAAAACATTTGATGAGCTAGATTTTGAAATGTTTACAAACCAAAATTGGGATGGATTCACAAAAAGTCATTCACAAGATATAATTGTCTATTGGCCAGATGGACATCATACAAACGGTCTTGAAAGACATATCGAAGATCTAAAAGCAATGTTTGTGTATGCACCTGATACTCGCATTCAAGAGCATCCTGTTAGAATAGCGTCAGGTGAATGGACAAGTGTCATTGGAATAATGGAAGGTACGTTTACAGAACCGATGCCATTACCAGATGGAAGTTCAATTCCTCCAACAGGAAAATCTTTCAAGTTGAAGATGAGTACTGTAGGTCATTGGAAGAATGGTGTCATGGATGAAGAATATTTGTTCTGGGACAATCAGTCATATATGAAACAGATTGGATTAAGTCCATAAGATCAATTTTTATCAAAAATATCTGATCTCCTTTTTAGAAACAAAAATTGGCCACAGGATCTCTATTATTTTGGGGTAAAAATAAAGACAGACATGAAAAAAGTGTTGAGAAAATAAATCATTTGACTTTATCAATTATCCCAACTAGCTTTGTTTCAATCTCATTTCCAAGTTCTGAAAGTTTTGTATCAGAAGCAACAGAAAGAAGTGATGTAGGCTTTGCTAGACTGATATGGGTTTCGTGATTTTTTTCATACACTGCAATTGTGCATGGAAGTAAAAGACCCAAATTAAGATTAGATTCTAAAACTTGCTTTGCTGCAACTGGATTACAAATCTCTAAAAGTTTGTACTCATGGTCAAATTCAATTCCTTTTTTCTCAAATATGCTTTTAAAATCTAATGTTCCTAAAACTCCAAATTGTATTGCTGAAAGAGAGGATGTAAGATCTTGTATAGCTTGCTCAATACTTTTTTGTGTTTTGACTGTATAATTAAAATTCAATTTATGTACCTGAAATTCATGGTTTTACCACATCACTCATCATATTGTTCATCATGTGAGAGCCTGTCATTCCAGTAGTATTTCCAGAACTCCAAACACTCATCATTTGTTGTAATGCTTCAGGATTTTCAGACATGTGTCCTATCATTTGGAATCTTAAATCAGGATCATTCATCATAGTAGACATCATATTTGACATAAACATGTGATCTTCTTTCATTATTTTTGCCATTTGTTCTATATGTTTTGGATCTTTTGTCATCCATTCCATCATTTGATCTGGATCTTGCATCATTTGTTGAAACATTTGTTGTCTGAACTGTGGTTCGTTCATCATCCAAGTCATTGCTTGCGGATTTTGTTCCATCATTTGATTAAACATATTTTGATTATGAAATGCATACATTGTTTGATTTGAATTTGAAAATATTACAAAACCAATACCAAGACCAGCAAAAAATACTCCAATAGTTATTCCAATCCAAACATTTTGGCTCGTCATGTTTCTAATCAGAGTTAATATGTATTATATTATATCATTTAGTTTTAACTGTGAGAATCAGATATGATATTGTATATATGAAAATCATATTTTGTTTATTGCCATGAGTATGCTATAAAGTAAAACTCGTGGTCTGTCAAATAGCAAAATTGTTATCAAAAATAGGCAGGGCTCGGACAAACAGATAGTATGGGCCCACAGGGATTTGAACCCTGGATTTTCGCCGTGTAAGGGCGACGTCATAACCGATCTGGACCATGAGCCCAGAAACTTTCCTTGATGAAAACCATTTAAACTTTGAGACATGTAACAATCTAGAAATTTGATCAGAGTTTTGTACAACTATGACAGATTTAGATTTTTTTTCTAGTCCCATAGGATTAGGTCATATTACAAGAGACATTGCCATTGCAAATAATTTTGAAAACATCTCAACAAGATTTGTAACTGGAAGTGGAGCTGTAAAAATTTTAAAAAATCTAGAGTTTAAAGTAAAGGATGTATACATTCCTCCACAATTTATTGTAGAAAATGGAATATTAAAAAATTCAACTAGGTGGCTATGGAATTATTATCAATATTACAAAAGATGTAAAAAAATTGCCAAAAAAATAATTGAAGATGACAATCCAAAAATAGTCATTAGTGATGAAGATTTTGCATCACTTACTGTTGCTCAAGATAAAAAAATACCTACAGTGTTGATTACGGATATCGTACAAACTAATTTTGTAAGTGGAATAACATCATTTATTGAAAAAAAGATGAATAAATCAATGCAGGAGATTATAAAAAAATGTGATTTTGTGATTATTCCGGAAAATGGTCATGATGAAGAAAATATTAAAAGAGTTGGACCGATTGTTAGACAAACAAATTTTTCAAGAGATGAACTTCGAAAAAAATTTGCTTTTGATAAAAGTACACTTGTTGTTTCAATAGGAGGAACTGATGCAGGATTATTTTTGATTGAAAAAACACTAGAATCAATATCAAAAATAAATCAAGATATAGATGTGATAGTTGTATCAGGTCCATCTTTAAGCAAAAAATTTGGTAATTCTGTGAAAAATTTTGGATTTGTCGATAATCTTCATGAGATAATTTTTGCAGCAGATATAATAGTGTCTCTTGCAGGTAAATCAACTATTGATGAGGCAAGGGCATATGGGACCCCAGGTATTTTTATTCCAATAAAAGGACATTTTGAACAAGAAGATAACGCTAAAGAAGAAGGGTTTGTTTTTGAAGATATCAACAGATTAGACAAATTAATCTTGGAAAAACTGGATCAAAAAAGAAATCCTGTTGAAACTAAAGGTGCAATTAATGCATACAATATAATCAAAAAATTGATTCAATAAAATCAGATGCAATCCTTAATAGATAACCAATTAATTTTGGTAAAGTACTGTGACTAAATTAGTTGTAGCCAAGTTTGGTGGGAGTGCGATAGGTATCGATGGAGATTCTATTCCATTAATTATTGATAGAGTTAATGATTTGAAAAAAGATTCCAAAATAATTGCAGTTTTTTCAGCACCACTTACAATTCAGAATGGAAAAAAATGTTCACTTACAGATGTGATGTTAGAGCAAGGAAGAAATGCAGAAAAGGGAATAAAAACAAATTTAGAGGTTGTAAAAACATGCTATCAAAAAATTCTAAAATTTGTAAATTCCCAAAATAAGGAAGATTGTCAAAAAACCATAGATTTGTTCTTAAAAAAAGCTGAAAAAGCTCTGGAGGAAGCTCTTGAAAAGAAGGAATTTGTAGATGAAGTACGTTCACGATCTTTGGCTTTTTCAGGAGAAATTCTGATGTCACATGTAATGAATTACATTTTAAGAAGTAATGGAATAAAAACAGAGGCAGTAAGTTATGATGACTGGCCAATAATCACAGATAATAACATAGAATCAACAAATTTCCTTGCATCAAAATCCAGAGAAAACATGGATAAGATAGCTAAACTAGTTGAAGAAAATCAGGTAGTTACAATAGGTGGTTTCATAGGTAAAACTGTAGATGGTATTACAACTACCTATGAAAGAGGAGGTTCTGATAGAACTGCGGCCGATCTTGGAATATTGTTTCATAAAAAGTATGAAACTAGAATAGATTTTGAAAAAGATAGTTCTGTAGTATCGGCTGATCCAAAAATTGTTGATACAGGATTAAGTGAGGTAGATCAATTGTCATACAATGAAGCAAGACTTGCAGGAATGTTTGGAATGAAGATTTTAGATCCAATTGCAATTAAAGAAATTGTAGAAAACGGAGTAGATATGTCAATTATTGTTACAAATATGAAAGATCCGTCAAAAACTACAACAATTAAAAGAGTTCCAGATAGTAAAAATGATCATCCAATTAAGATAGTAACTGGAAAAGAAAATTGTGCCATTTTTAAAATTGAAACAAATTCAGCACAAAAATTGTTAATATCACTAGAAAAAGATAGGAGATATAGCGAATATGTGATATTATCTCCATTTACAAAAGATGGGGTTGAATTTTCACGAATATTATTTTTAGATGCTGATTATGTAAAAAGAAATGAAAAGTATTTTCTTGGTTTTGATCCACTTGCATCAATTACATACAACAGAGGAGTAATTACGTTGATTGGTGATGAAATGTGGAGAGTACAACAAGTTGCATCAAGAACTAGTGCAAAGATTGGTGAAGCAGGATTGAATATTTTAAACATGGATGCACAAGAAGAGACTTCAAGAATAATTATCATAGTTGAAGACTCTAAAGATAATATCAGAAAGGCAATAAATGCAGTTCATCAAGAAAAATCTGAAATTATTTTTATTTAATTAAGTTAAAGTGGCGTTACGGGCTTTCACCTGTACCGCCAATAAGGGTTTATTCTTGGACCTTATCTAGATTTAGTCCGGCGTTACCCCAAACACGCGTTACTATATGTTATATTTTCTAGTATTTAGAGCTGATCTATATAGATCAGTTTAGCTACGCTCAGCAACATACCACAAAATCATTCCCACAATAATTAATGCGTACCACTTGAAATTTTTTTTGTTTAGAAAAATATTTGCTGAGGCTAGCTCGCCTTCTTGATAAGTATCTAAACGAATTTTTCTCATCTCAAAGGCTTGACCTATCAAACCAGATATCAAAAGTGCAATTGCTACAAAACCAAAAATCCATTGCATAAAATATCTAGAACTTGACAAATATTTAGACGCTACATTTACAGAATTGCAGCAATCAGAAAGATATTCTTTAAATTGGCATGGTATTTTCCCTCTCCTATGAAAGAAATTGGTAAGATTTGGATGAATGGAAAATTAGTCCCATTCAAAGATGCCAAAGTACATGTGCTTACTCATGCTTTACATTATTCAACATCAATATTTGAGGGAATAAGATGCTACAACACCCCTAACGGTTCAGCAATTTTTCGACTAACAGAACATGTGGATAGATTGTTTAATTCAGCAAAACTATACTCTATGAAAATGCAGTTTTCTAAAAAAGAGATAACAGATGCAATAATTAAAACAGTAAAGGCAAATAGTTTGAAAGAGTGTTACATTAGGCCACTTGCATACTATGGTTTTGGTACAATGGGTCTTACACCAACTCCAAACAAAGTTGATGTGTCAATTGCTTGTTGGGAGTGGACCATGGGAGAAGGCAAAGCAGGAAAGTTTTCTGGAGCAAGATGTAAAGTTTCTAGTTGGATAAAGATTGATTCAAGATCTCAACCAATGCAAGCAAAAGCAGCATCAAACTATGCAAATGCGGCATTGGCAAGAGTAGAAGCACTTGAGAATGGATATGATGAAGCAATAATGTTAAACATACATGGAAAAATTGCCGAAGGTAGCGCAGAAAACATTTTTGTTGTAAAAGATGGCATCATTCAAACACCTCCACTTTCAGCAGGCGGATTGGAAGGAATTACAAGAGATAGCATAATCCAAATTATTGAAGAAAATGGTGGATTTGTAATAGAAAGAGATCTTGAAAGAGGTGATTTGTATACTGCAGATGAAATATTCATGACAGGAACCGCTGCAGAAGTAAAATCAGTTACACAAATCGACAAAGTAATCATAGGAAATGCAAAAATGGGTAAGATTACAAAAACATTACAAAAATCATTTTCAGATGTTACAATGGGAAAAGATGAAAGATTTTTGCCATGGTTGACATTTATCTAATTTTCCAAGAAGTTTTTTACCCACAAACACTATAACACAAACATGGAATATTGTTCTACAGGAGATACACAAGAAATTTGTTGGTTTTGCAGAAAAGGTCGTCATGAAGACTGCATGAAGGAGATACCTATGGATAACAAATCAGACGGTCCTCATGATTGTACATTTGATACAAAACTTGTTCCCTGTAAGTGTCAGCATTAAACAATTAGTATCAAATACAAGACATATGAAGAGATTTTATGAATTATGATAAGGCATTTTGGAACAAATATGCAAATGAAAATGAGTCTAAATTCAATGAAGAATTTGCAAAATTTGTCAAAGATTTAGCTATTTCATTACGGTGTACAAGTGTATTAGAAATAGGATGTGGCACAGGGATTGATTTGAGGCTATTTCCCGAAACAATTGATGTTCATGGTGCGGATTTAAATGACATAGCATTAGATATTGCAAAAAACAATAACCATAAAGGTAATTTTAATAAATCATCAATTACAGATTTGCCCTTTAAAGACTTATCAATTGATTTTGTATTTACTCATCAGCTTTTGAATTATCTTGAGGATGATCTTTTAGAAAAAGGTGTTTCTGAAATGTATCGAGTTGCAAAAAGATACATCATGAATTGTGAAAAATACGATGAATCAGAAAAGCAGATAGATGATAATTCAAAATTTAGAAATATGCAAAAAAGATGGATTAACTATAAAGTCAAAATTATAAGCAATGTAGATATGCATGAAGAAATTGAACCAGATAAAAGTAGATTTACACTACTTAGAAAAATTTAGAAAGATCTATAAGCTAACACAATGGCAATTATTTTGAATATGACAAATTCTTGGTGGGATGGATTACCAGAAGAAATTGAATGTGATTTAGAAATTTTATCAGATTTAAAAAATCAAAAATAATTTTAAATTATTGTGAAAATCAATTTAACAGAAAAGCGGGTCTAGTGGGATTCGGACCCACGACAACCGGATTAAGAGTCCGGTGCGCTACCTGGCTGCGCCATAGACCCACAAAAATAGAAAAACCTAGAGTTGTTATTAATCTTAAGATTGTAAAAGAAATTAAAATTTAGTTTTGAGCTTTTGCTTCAATTTCAGCATACTTTTCTAGAATTGCAGTAAGTGCTGTTGAAACTGGAACATCATTCATTTTTTTCTTTTCTGCAAGTAATTTTTGGTATGCATCTAATGTGATGTACACTGGAATTGAACCGTTTCCTTCAAGTAATCCACGTACATTGTATAATGCAGTTTCCATACCTCTTTGAGCAGATTTTTCAAACTTTGCTTTATCCAAAATTGTTCCTAATGGACCAAATGGCATTGCATACTCTACAGACATTGTTACTTTGGTCAAATTCTCACCTAATGATTTGAACTCATTGGTAATTTTCCAGTGTTTAAATGGGCCTTGAATCTGTTTTGCAGAAATTTTTTCATTTCTAACAAATTCAGTTGTTTCACAATCCCATTCTAGTCGCTTGCCGTTAAAGTCACCAATTATTCTAAATGTTGTTCCAACACCCATTCCCTCTTTGATATCCATAGGAATTACAGTCATGCCCACAGAATCATTTTTGATTTGATCAGAAACGTGTTCCGGTCTTGCAAAATATGTAAATACATTTTCTACCGGTGTTTTAATATCGATTGATTTAGTTACGATAGTCAACGATTCAATGTCTTGCCAATAAGGATTTAAAGGTTTTGAAGATTTTCCTATGTAAATTAATTAACACTGCATTAATAGAAAAATAGAGATATTTTTAAGGATAAAATTGCGATCAGCCCAGAAATTCTGACTTTTGTATTAGATGAAAGTTAATTTGAATATATTCTCATTATATCAATTATGACTAGATTAGGAAATAGAAGTGATGTTTATCTATCAAAAAATTATAAGTTAAATTCAGATTGTAGATTCAATTGGTTTTTTTGCAATTCTAAATGCAAACAATGTAGTTAGTAAAACCATAGAAAATAAGAGTATTCCAACTCCCAAGTGAACTGCAACAAGAACAGCATGTAATTTAAGATTAATTACTATAGCACCCAAAGTGATTTGTGTAATGACAAGAGTTGCTGCAAAAGTACTAGTGAATTTAATTTTTCTTCCAGCACTTTTGTTGAGCCAACTTCCTACTGCAGTTGCTATGACGAGTGTAGCAGTAGTTACAGCAACTAATCGGTGAGTCCATTCAATGAAATATTGCTCATTTGGCAATATTCCATTTGGACAAAGTGGCCACTCAGGACATGTCAAACCAAGTCCTGCAGATGAAACATATCCCCCTATAAACATCAAAGAATACAAAACAATTAGAGCTGCTAATGCAATATACTGTAAAGCCAAACTATTCTACTATGAATGAGCCCTTCATTCCTTGTAATGCATGTCCTGGAACAGTGCAGACGTAATAGTAAGTTCCTGGTGCACCTGCAGTAAATGTAACACTTCCACCTTGACCAGGTTTTATTGGATTTGATGCAGATGCAATAGCAGAATTCCAAAGTACACTATTGACGTTTTCTGGATCTGAGACAATTCCAAATGCATGAAATGATTTACCATTATTTGTTACTGAGAAAGTAACTTCATCACCAGATTTTACAGTGAAATCTGGATTATGTCCTTCTTCACCAGGAAGTGCATTAAACGCAAATGTTTTGAAATCAGGTGATTCTATGAAATTTACACTAAAATCATGATGAACTCCAGTTGGGGCTGCTGCTTGTACAGAACTACCACTGGATTTGGCCGGACCTACAATAATCTTACCTACCATTCCTTGTTCTCTATGACCTGGAACTGTACAGATGTAATAGTATGTGCCTTCTTTTGATGGAATAAAATCTACAGTTCCACCTTCACCTGGCTTTAGTGGATTTGATGCAGTTTTAATTGTAGAACCAGTAATAACTCCGGAAAAACCTTCATCTGCTTGGGTTATACCAAATGCATGAAATGATTTTCCTCCATTGGTTACAGAGATATTAATTTCATCTCCAACATTTGCGTTGATTGTTGGATTATGTCCTTCTTCACCAGGAAGTGCATTAAACGCAAATGTTTTGAAATCAGGTGATTCTATGAAAGTTAAATTTAATGGAATGTGTATTCCAGAAAAAGCTGCTTTAACATCATGTTCTATTGTTTCATTCATCTTTCCAACTACTGGAGCTTGGTAAGAAGTCCAGTAATCCCACATGCTAAAGAAAATTACTCCACCAACAATGCAAATACCTAACAGTATTGCCATCATTTTTCCAACTCGTGAAGAGGATGTTCTGTAAACTTCTTGATTATGTTGACTCATTTCATATTTCTCCTAATGATGTGGATTCCTTGCTTCAAATGGATAATAGTATTTGCCACCTAGGTTGAATGGATCATCAGTATTGGCCAATTTTCCTTTGCCTGCACTGTAAATCATGTTTATCAAAAATATCACCATACTTACACCAATAATCATAGCACCTGTTGTTGCAATTTGGTTCATAGTAATCCATTCTGGGATTGGTGGATAATCGTAAATTCTTCGTGGCATTCCATATAGACCAAGTACATGTTGTGTAAAGAATACCATAACTGTTCCTATGAAAGATAAAACAAAATGAACTTGTCCCATTTTTTCATTATACATTCTTCCAGTGATGTATGGAAACATGTAGTATAGGAAACCAATAGAACCAAATGCAATTGTACCCATTACAAATAGGTGGAAATGACCAACTACCCAATAACTATCATGTGTTTGGAAGTCTAGTGGCATTGCAGCATTTACAACTCCACCTGCACCTGCTGAGAAGAATAATGCAATTCCTCCAACTGCCCACATCATTGGTGCTGCAAATTTAATTCTACCATTCCACATTGTTGCAATAAAGTTAAAGACGTGCATAGCAGATGCTGGAACTGCTGCTAGTGTGCCAATCATGAATACAGTTTTTTCAGTAAAAGACATTCCAGTAGCATACATGTGATGTGCCCAAGATGAGAAACTAACTACAGATAACAAGACAAAAGCAAAGACACCAGAACTATGACTAAATATTGGTTTTCTTGAGAATCGTGGAATTATTTCATACATCATACCAATTGCTGGAATAACAAGTACATACACTTCAGGATGGAATGTAAACCAAAACAGATGTTGATATGCAATTGGATCACCACCCATTGCAGGATTAAAGAATCCAGATACACCCAACCTGTCAGTCAATAACATCAAAAGTGCTGCTGCAAATGTAGGAATTGCAACTAGAACAATTAATGATGATGCCAAAAATGACCAAGCCAACAATGGTACTTGGCCAAGAGACATGTCAGGATGTTTACATTTTAGAATTGTAACAATAAAGTTGATAGCACCAAGTACGGATGAGACACCTAAAATTTTTAATCCAAATATCCACATGTCTGCAGCAGGACCTGGTGCACTGATTATAGAATACGGTGGTGTTGCATACCATGTAAAGTCAGCAAAGCCTAACCAAATTAGTGCAGCTGCAGGTGGAATCATCCAAAATGCAATTGCATTTAATTTTGGATATGCCATGTCTTTGTATCTTACCATGATTGGTACAAGATAGTTACCAACTGCAGATGCAAATGGTAACAAGAACAAAAAGATTAGCGTTGTTCCGTGTACGGTAAATATTCTGTTAAATGTCATAGAGTCTGCAATGATTTGTGATCCTGGCAAGAACAATTCTGCTCTAATCAAGAGAGCTAATGCACCACCCATAAACAAGAATGTAAGAGATGTTATCATGTATAGTAATCCAACATCAGTATGATGTGTTGAAAACATTATTTGCCAAACTGGTCGTGGTTTTTGTAATTCTAGAACCATTAGTAATTCTCCTCACTTGAAATTTGGGATAAAAGGGTTAGCATCAAGATGATTTATCCTCCTCAACGTATAATGTACCACGCATATTATAGTGAATTAATCCACAGTATTCTCTACATTGAATAGCATGTTCACCAACCTCCATTGGTGCAAACCATACAGTGTTAACTCTTCCCGGTACTGCATCAAGCAACACAACATAATCATGAATGTTAAATGAATGATCTACATCTTTTGATGTTATTTCAAATTTGTAAGCGTGACCAACTTTTACATGTAGTTCACCAATTTCTTTTGTTCCATCTTCATGTTCAAATGACCAGAACCATTGTTGGCCGGTTACTTTGATAACTTCTGCATCTGCAGGTATATGATCTACGAGTCTTTCAGCATTCCATGCTTCTCCACCGACCCAAACCATTAAGGCAATTACAACTCCAATGTATATCCACTCAGGCCAGTTAGAGTGATGACCCATTTTACCAAACTCCTTCCTTTTCATATGGAGTTGGAGTAGCTTTTGGATGAGATTCTCTAAATCTCCAACATAACCAGATTATAGTTCCAGCTACTACTGCACCTACTGTAAATGCAACTGTCATCATTCTATAAAATAAATTCCAAATTATCACTCTACGATCAAGATATTGGCCTGGTTCATCACCACCTGCAGCAAAGACATAGCTTACTGTCGGAATGATTACTAATATTACCAATACTAAGAATAAACTAGGAATACTCTTCATTAGCGGTTGAGAAACGTGACCTGTAATTTCTATTTAAGGGTTTTCAAGATTATTATTTACCAATCTTGATTAAAACGAGATGGATCCATTACATTTAGTCCAGAAATTGAAAATTTACGTTTGTGTTCTCTAAATATGTTAAGAGATGCATTTGCAATAATTAATTCAAATAAATTCTCAGGTGTGAGATCTACTATTGTAGATAACATTGCCTTTATTGGGTCCATATGTGTTACAAGTACAACATTTTGATCAGGGTGATTTTCAATTACATGATCTACAATACCTAATACACGTTTTTTGACTTCTGAAAATGTCTCAACTCCATTGTGAGCAATTTCTAATTCGCCATTATAGAATTTCATGAAAACATTACCATGACTGGAAAATATTTCGTCATATGGAACACCAGTAAATTTTCCCATATCAAGTTCAATTAGTCTATCATCAATTACTACATCAAGTGAATTATGTTTACCAACAATTTCTGCAGTGTGTTTTGCTCTTTCAATAGGACTAGAATAAATTGCAGAGATATTCATATGTTCTAAGAATTTTGCTGCTTTTTCTGCTTGTTCAATTCCTTTTTCAGTTAATGGTATACCTGGAGTTCTTCCAGTCAGAATTCTTTCGATATTATTTTTTGCCTGACCATGTCTCAGGAAAATAACGGAACCCAACTTAATCAGATATCAAATAAAGATAATAATAAGATTCTCTGAGCAACATCATGAAAATTGGAATTATTGGAGGAACTGGAGGAATGGGAAAAGGCTTTGCGCTAAGATGGTCTCAAAATCATAATGTCATAGTTGGTTCCAGAGATGCGGCAAGAGCATCAGAATCTGCTAAAGAATATACAAATCTAGCAAAGGAATCATTTGGACACATTAATGGAACAATTACAGGAAATGATAACGTATCAGTTGCTAAAGATAGTGATGTTTTAATTTTGTCAATACCTTATGAAAACATTAATTCTGTATGCTCAGAAGTTTTACCAGCAGTAAAAGACAATTGTGTTGTAATATCACCAATTGTTCCAATGGTAAAAACAGAAGTGGGTTTTGAATTCCTTCCAATTAAAGAAAATAAACCGTTTTCCTATCAACTTGTTTCAAAATATATGAAAAATAAATTAAAATTGGTTTCTGCATTTCATGTAATTTCTGAAAAGAAACTTGTTAATCCAACAATGGTTCTTGATTATGATATTTTTGTATGTGGTGATGATAAGGAATCAATTGAAGTAGTAAATGGTTTGATTAATGAAATCAAAGGGTTACGACCAATTTATTTGGGACCTGGAGAATTATCATATCTTGCAGAGATTTCAACACCATTATTGTTGAATGCGATGATACGAAACAAAATGAAAAATCCAGGTATCAAAATTATCTAGATATAATTTTGCTAACGATGAGTCACGAATATTATAGACGAGGAAGAAATTGGTATACTGCGATTGGTACACTTTTTCTAATTATGGCAGGAATTGTTCTTGTTAGACAAATAATATTATGGGGACCAGAATTTGTAGAGGATTTTATTATAAATTCTGAATTTTCTAATGAAAAAATATCAATAGGGATGATTGGCTTTGGTGTTTTTATGATATTATGGGGATTTAAAAAACATGAACCGTAGAGATGAATTTTTAAAAACTCAAAAAATTCTTCGTCTGACAACCATAGGAAGTAACAAAATTCCACATATTGTACCTGTTTGGTATATGTATAATTCAAAAAAAATCTATATCGGTACAAATACTAAAACCCAAAAAGCAAAAAACATAAAGAAAAATAACAAGGTTGCATTTTGTGTAGATGTAGGAATTAATTCTCCAATATATGGAGTGATGGGTCAAGGAAATGCAAATATAATTTTAGAAAATAACAAAGTAAAGAAAATTGCAGAAAAAATTCTCTTAAGATATTTCAAAAATATGCAAAATAAATCAGCCATAGAATTGTTAGATAACACTAATTGTATTATAGAAATAATTCCAGAAAAGTTATCAGTTTGGAGTTATTAACTTACAAATTCTTCTATTTTATTCATTGCTGAATCTAGAATTTCAATACTAGGTAAGTATACTAATCTAAAATGCCCACTACCATATTTTTCTCCAAAACCAGAACCATGTACAGTCAATACTCCTTTTGTTTCCAAGAGTTTTTGTACAAATTCTTTATCATTTCCAAATTTATTATCTTCAATCTTTGGGAAAGCATAGAATGCACCTTTTGGGTTTGGGCAAGATAAACCTGGCATTGAATTTAGTCTTTTTACAACTAGATCTCTTCGTTTTTTTAATTCAGATACAAACTCTGAAATGTATCCTTGAGGTCCGCGTAACGACTCTAAAGCAGCATATTGAACAGGTAAATTTGTAGCAATTCTTACTCTTGCAAGTTTTGGAAGGTTTTCTTTTAATGCATCAAGTTTAGAAGATTGATTAAATGCGATATAACCAATACGCCATCCAGACATTAAATGAACTTTGGAAAACCCATTAAGAACAATAACTGGTGAATCTCCTGCTACTTTACCAATTCCTACAAATTTATGATCAAAAACTATTTGATCATAAATTTCATCACAGATAATGTAGAGATTATGTTGATTTGCAATTTCAACTAATTTTTTAAGTGACGATTCATTAAATACGACACCTGTTGGATTGTTTGGACTGATCAAACAAATCGCTATGGTTTTTGAAGTAATCTTTGATTTAATATCATCAATATCAGGTGTAGAGTTATCCAAATCAACTGAAAATTCTACAGGAATTCCACCATGAAGTCTAACGTATGAAGCATATGGAGGGTAATATGGACCAGGCAAGAGTACTTCATCACCTTCTTCAACAATTGATGAAATTACCATATCAAGTCCTTCAGAAACACCATTTGTGATTAAAATATCATCAGATGAGATTGACAATCCTTTTGTATTTTCTTTTTTTGCAATTTCAGCTCTAAGTTCTGGAAGACCTTCAGATGCAGAATAATAATTTTCTCCTCTTCTTATTGCATTAATCATTGCTTCTTTTACATT
>DATIFS010000098.1:0-50024 GCA_035455105.1 Nitrosarchaeum sp. | reverse complement strand
CTCCTGTAGATCTTAATGGAAAACAAGTGAGTCTAGAAGTTTCATCATCCCCATCTAATCAAAATACAATCAATCCTCAACAAATAACTATTTCACTCATTGATTTTAATTCAAAAATTACTCTTAGAGATGTCACTTTTTTAATTAAATCATATCGTGGAGAACAATTTCTTTTTGAAAAAGAATTCCAAAGTCATAATGGAATTTTAAACTTTAATTTTACTTCTAAAAATACTGACTCGATTCAAATTCAAGAGGTAAAAAAAGAAAATTTTTTTGATTCACTAATCGGTTTGGAAAATAAAGTAATTGATGTAACTGGTCCAAGATTAGGTAATGGTGGCTTATACAAATTTGATATTTCTGTACTTACGGCTGATGGTTATTCAAAGAAATTAGACGTGCCGTTAAAATTTAATGCAGGAATCTCAATTGCACAAACATCAAAACATGAAATCAATCATCCGGATTTTGGTTCTCAAGTCATTAGCGTTGTCACATATTATGACGAAATAAATAATTTTCAATACGACATAGAATCCAAAGAAATTACATTTTCAATGCCTTTTGAATGGAGCATCAATAACATTAATCAAACATCCGTAGTTCATGAGGAATTACTAATTCCAAAAACATTTGGAGATCTTTTAGTATCTGGATTTTCTATATATGTAAATGGAGTCAAATTACCTGATAATGTTTCAACAATTGATGATTTTTTTTATGACAATAGAGTAGCTCATTTTATTATTAGTCAAAAAGAATTATGGACTATTTACAATAACAATTCTAATCAAAATGGAATGAATTTTCTTATAAAGCCAAATTCAAATGACCATCAATTAAGCTCAGTAACTGAAAATGGACAATTTAGAATTCTTGTACATTGGGAACCAGAAAATCTACAATCAAATTCCAAGGCAACCATATACTTTGATGTTACGGATATTTTTCTAAAAAATAGACCAATAGCAGTAAATTATGACCTTTCAATCACTCAAAATGATAAAATAATTTTTGAAGAAAGTGGGGTTAGTAGTGATTCTAAGGATAAACACAACATAGCAGAATTCACAATTCCTAACGATCTATCAGGCGTAGTGAATCTCAATTTTCAAAATCTTGGAGATGATAAACTTGCAAAAACATCAATACCGATTATAATCAATTCTGTAATTCATAAAAATAATACCCCAATCCCATCTTGGATTAAAAACAATGCTGGATGGTGGAAGGAAGGTTCCATTGATGATAATACCTTTGTTCAAGGAATACAATACTTGATAAAAGAAGGAATGATGAAAATTCCTCCAACATCTCAAGGTACAGGTACTGGTTCAAATCAAATCCCATCTTGGATTAAAAACAATGCTGGATGGTGGAAGGAAGGTTCCATTGATGATAATACCTTTGTTCAAGGAATACAATACTTGATAAAAGAAGGAATAATGAAAGTAGATACATACGAGCAATAAAAAAATAAAAATTATAAAATCATTCATTTACAAAAACTATCGCTAAAAATTTTGATATTAATTAAGAACGTGTAGAGACCAATTATTTTTAAAAATAATTAATTATAAATCATCAAGTTTTTTTCTTCTAGTATGCTATGAATTTGATTTACTGAACGATGTACATCTTTTTCAAGTTTGGCGCCAACACAGACTAATTTGCCTGATGAGAAAATTAGAATTACAGTTTTAGGATCTAACATTCTGTGAATCAATCCTGGAAATTGTTCGGGTTCATACATACTTCTAGGAAGAGTTCTTGCCGCTTGTTCCAAATTAACTCTGCCTCCAAGATTGATTGATGATACAATATTTTGTATTGTAACTACTGCTTCATTTTTTATCTTGATTTTACCTTTCTTTAACATTTCAACTACTTTAGCTACTGCAGTTTCTGCCAGTTCTTGAGATTTAGCACCAGTACATACCATTTTTCCTGAGCTAAACAACAGCGTGGCTGTTTTTGGATTTTTAAGTCTGAATACTGCGCCTGGAAACTGTTCTGGATGATATTCCACATCTGGGAATTTTTTTGTAATATCAACAAGATCTAATTTTTGGTCAATTGTAGCAGAAGCCACAACGTTGACTATTGAAATTAAAGGTCTTGTTTGTGTCATAATTTTATGTGTTTTATCTCTAACTTATAGATCTGTATTTTGATCTAATCTCAACCCTTTGTACCTGTTTCTTATTGTGACCTCAGTTACACTTGCAGCTTCTGCTATATCACGCTGAGTCATATTTTCACCATTTCTTACACATGATAAATAAAGTGCTGCTGCAGCTAAACCCATAGGATCTTTGCCTGCTGATTCTTCATGTTCTTTTGCTATTTTGAGTACTTTGGTTGCATAACGTTTTGTTTTTTCTGTAATTCCTAATTTGCTTGCAATTCTTGCAACACATTGAACTGGATCCACAACAGGCATTTTCAACTCTAATTCCTGATGTAGTATTCTGTAGCATCTTGCAATATCTTTTTTCTTTATGTTACCTGCATCTGAAACATCTTTTAGTGTTCTAGGAGTTTCTGTATCTCTGCATGCAGCATAAAGTGCAGATGCAATCAATGCCGAAATTGAACGTCCTCTTACCAAACCCTTCTCTAATGCTTTTCTGTAGATGTATGCTGCCTTTTCAACAACTGCATCTGAAAGTGCAAGTTTGTCTTTCAGTCTTGTTAGTTCACTTAATGCTTGACGCAAATTTCTATCTGCAGATGCATGAACTTTACTTCTGCTATCCCATGTTCTCAGTCTTTCAATTGTACTCTTCATAGCTGATGTGAGTGGTTTTCCAGAAGAGTCTCTGTTTATTGGATTGATTATGGTGGCTAGTCCTCTATCATGAATTGTTAATGATGTAGGTGCTCCGGTTCTAGTGGGATCTGCCCCTCCTTCTTTTGAAAATGATCTCCACTCAGGTCCTGAATCTTGTAATGTCTCAGAAACAACAAATCCACATTTTCCACAAAATCTTTCACCTGTAACATTGTCCGTTAGCATACTGCTTTTTCCACAGCGTCCACAATCAGTTTGTGTGTTGATACTTTGTAAAACCAAAATAAAATCATAATAGATTAGTTTCTTTACTATAAGAACCGGCTTATTTTCTGATTTTTCATGAAAAAATTCAAAATTAAAGAATATTGAGCGTTAAATTTGGAAAAAAATTGACTTAGTATGGTGACAAATTACATTTCTGAATGAAGTTATATGCAAAAGAGGTAAAATCACTCTATAACGCCAATTTTTCAATTATCTCACTGAATTCCCAAAAACCACACTGTGCATCTGACCTTTCACTTTTGAACATTCCCTTCTCATTTAGATGATTTACCACATATGCAGAAAATGGTAATGCTCCTGTAGCTCCTGGAGAATTATAGTTCAATATATGAAACGACATAGAATCACCTTCTAAAATCACATCTGGAACAAATTGACCGTCTTCATTAATCACTGATGATCTAATACCTGCAGTCCCTTTTTCTGTAATTTTTTCTGCATCGATTTTTGGTAAAAATCGTTTAACCCTATTGATCATTTTTGATTTTGACATTGAAGATTGAATCTCTTTTATTGCAAGTTCCTGAAACTGCTTATCAAATATCGCTTTTCTTGCACCAGAATTTATCATCTCTAGCATTTTTGGAATAAATTCTTTGATGTTTTCTGTTTTGTTATATCCATATGGACTAAACACGGGTACTGCATTTGGTCCAATCTCACAATTTCCGTTTACTCGGATAATCCAATGAGGATCTAAAAATGGATAATCTGGATATTCTGGCACTGAATAGACGCTTGTTTTTGTTAGATTGTTGTATTCTTTTGGTACTTTCCAATATTCTCCTCTAAAATGTACATCTGTAAATTTTTCTGTCATTCCAATTTTATGTGCAACATTTACTGCCTCACCACCTGCGGCATTGATTACAAACTTTGCACGAATCTCTTGTTTGTTATTCAATATGATTTTCCATTTATTGTCTATTTTTTTAATATCAGTCACTTTGGTATCTATAAAGAAATTTACTCCGTTATCTTTGCTATCTTGCATCACCTCATGTGTAAGTTTAGAGTAATCTGTTGAACCATCTCTGTACACATAAAGGGCAGATTCGCATTTTATCTCCGGTTCAATTTTTTCTAATTCCTTTTTATCCATTAATTTTATGTCGTTTTCTTGTAATCCATTTTGTTTTCCCCACTTGAAATATTTTTCAAGTACCTTAGTTCCCTTTTCATCCAAAGAAACTTCTATCACACCATCTTTTTTGAATGGAACGTTTTTCATCTTAGAATACTCTTCCCACATTTCATATCCGTGAAATGCTGCCTTTGCAAACATCTTTTTCTTTTCAGGATTGTACAAATACGGAGCATGAACTTTGCCTGTGTTTCTTCCACTTGTATGAAATGCAACACTATGTGCTTGCTCTATCACTGCAATTTTTTTTGTTTTGTTTAGGTAACCAAGAAAATATGAAATTGAAGTTCCTAGTATTCCACCACCAATAACTACAATATCAAAATCATTCGTCAACGTACTGTTATTTTATACTCATCAATATTAAATTGAATATCTAGCAATCAAGATTAATATCATATGAATCTTAATTGAATTTATGTTACCTGACAGATGTTCTATAATGGAGAGCGGCAAACAATGTGTCAATCCCCCAGAATTTGTAGTATCTGTTGTAGTTGAAAAAGATGAGTATATGGTTGGAGTAACATGTAATCGTCATAAACAAATTGTTTCAGGAAAAATTCAATCTCTTCAAAATGAAGATAAAATACCACATGGAAAAATCAGTTTTTCACCCCTAAAACCAGTTGGAACTGATTGTATCCACGGTGATCAGGATGATTTTGTTCAATTAGATACCAAATTACCTAAAAATTGAAATAATTTCTTTTTAATTCAATTATGTTGCTTTTAGATATTTTATCAGATTTATTAAAAATTGACGACATTTTATTGATAATAAAAAACAGTGCTGCAGTATCTGAGATTAAAAGCAATTCCTTGCCTATCAAGCAGAAAGAAAAGTGGATTACAATAGGTGATAATAATGGGCCATCTCACATGCACATAAATACAGAATTGATATCATTTGCTGAGTTTGTTGAGGAAGCAAAACCAGATCGTACAAGTTTCAGTGTAAGATTTTTTGATCAGAAAGGAGAACGTGTTTTAGGTGCATTTTTTACAAAAATGTATGATCAAAACAATGAACTCATCATTGAGAGAAAAAAAATATACGATGATCTTTGTCAAAAATATCCCTCAAAAATTAATTTTTAAAAAAAACCTTGTCTGAAAAAAACAAGGAGAAAAATATTATGATTCTAATTGTTTTTTCTTCTTTTCTTTTTCAGACTGTTGTTTAGCGAATTCTAATTCTTCATTTGTATGCTTGAATTTTTTCAATCTGATGATAGTTTACATTCTATGTATAAAAACTGCAGTTTTCTTCTCATGTAATCCAAGCGTCAGTCTGACCCCCATGTCAATATCCTACAGAGTAAATTGGTGACTTGCCATTGATCCCTAAGTTCAAATTCTTTACAGTCAACTCTGCCATTTTTGCTCTTGTATTCTCAGTCGAGCTTCCAATATGTGGTGCCAACACAACATTTTGTATTTTTGTTAACGGATGATTTTTGCTAATCGGTTCTGATTCATAGACGTCAAGTGCAGCACCAGCAATAATTTTTTTATCCAGTGCTGTAATGAGATCCTTTTCATTTATGATCTTACCTCGTGCGGTATTAATTAAAAACGCAGTTTTTTTCATTTTCTTAAAAATTTTCATATCAAATAACTGATCAGTCTCTTTTGTATGTGGAACATGAATTGAAATTATGTCGCTGTCAGTTATCATTTTTTCAAATGTAACATATTTTGCCCTTAATGTTTTTTCTTTATTTTTAGAAACAGCTCTTCGATTATGATATATTATTTTCATTTCAAATGCCTTGGCACGCTTGGCAAGTGTTCCGCCAATTCTTCCTAATCCAAAAATGCCCAAAGTTTTACCCTGTAAATCAGTCCCAACATAATCATATGCGCCATAGATTTGCTTCCATTTTCCATCTCTGATTGTTCTATCACCTTCTGAGATTCTACGTAAAATATCGATCATCAAAGAAAACGCTAAATCTGCAGTTGCGTCTGTCAGAACTTCGGGAGTAAATCCTATGCGAATTTTCTTTTTCTTTGCGTACTGTGTATCTATATGATCAAAACCGACACTATAGGTACTAATGACTTTGAGGTTTTTTGCAGCATCTATCACTTCTTTGTCGATTTTATCATATGGAAAACAAATCAATCCATCTATATCTTGAATTTTTGCTAGTAGTTTTGTTTTTGGAATTGGAATCTTACCTGAATGAATTTCAATTTGATATTTCTTTTCCAATTCTTTTAGTGCAAAATCATGTAGTGTTCTGGTGAGAAATATTCTCTTTTTTTTCATTACTCATGGAATTTATCTCAAACCATTTATACGATTTCCTTCTAGATAATCAAGATGTCAAATATTGAAGAAGAGGATTTTGCAATTTGTATAGAGTGTGGAAATTCGATTGAAAAATGTGTTTGTGTTTGTCCATATTGTGGAGAACGTGACAAGTGTGAATGTGTATTATTTGATTCAGCTACAGGTGGTTAGTGCAATTAATTTGAACATTATTATTAATATTCAGAAAAATGAGATGAATTACAATGGGTTCTGTTGATTTTACTTGGTTAATTGGAGGTCCACAAGGAAGTGGAGTTGACTCCGGGGCTAATGTTTTCTCTAACGTATGTGCTACTATGGGGTACAGGGTTTTTGGTAAGAGGGAATTTTATTCTAATATCAAGGGAGACCACAGTTATTTTACAGTAAGAGTCTCTGATGAAGAAATCCATTCAAATGTAAATGATGTTAATTTAATTGCCTCCTTTGATGCTGAAACTATTTTCAGACACTATGACGAAGTTCCTAAAGGCGGTGGAATAATCTATGATTCTGATTTAGCTAAAGTGACAGTTGATGAGGTACACACTCTTGATATTTATTTTAAAGAGAGGCTAATACAAGAATTAGAATCTAAAAACAAACCTCTTACAATTGCAGGGGTTCTTGAGATTGTAAAAGAAAAAGGTGTTAATCTTTACCCCGTATCTTTTCGAGAAATATTGTCAAATCTTGCTGAACAGTCAGAAAATCCAAAGATAAAAGGAATGGTGCGACTGTTTAATGTAATTGCAGTTTCTTTATCGCTAGGGTTAATCAAAATGTCCATTGACCCTTTATTCAAATCACTTGATTCTATATTTGCTAAAAAACCTCAGATAGCAGAAATCAACAAACAGGCCGGAACTTTTGCATACGATTATGTTAAATCAAAATTTGACAATTTTCCATTTATTTTATCTGGAACTACTAAACAACCTGATACAATTCTTGTTCAGGGCCACTTTGGATGTTCTATCGGAAAAATGGTAAGTGGATGCAGATTTCAATCATACTATCCAATCACACCTGCCTCTGATGAAAGTGTTTATCTTGAATCTCATGAACTTTTGGAAGTTAATAATGATAGACCTGGTTCTACTATTGTAATTCAATGTGAGGATGAGATATCTGCAATGGGTATGATGATTGGCGCTGCATTAACTGGCACACGTTCTTCCACTTCTACATCTGGACCTGGATTTTCATTAATGACTGAAGCACTTGGTTGGGCCGGAATAAATGAAGTTCCAGTTGTAATTACTTTGTATCAGAGAAGTGGACCTTCGACTGGTCTTCCTACAAGACATGGACAAGATGATTTGCTTTTTGCAGTACATGCTGGACATGGAGATTTTCCAAAAATTGTTTACGCCTCTGGTGATATTGAAGAGAGTTTCTATGATACTGGAAGATGTTTTAACTATGCAGATGTTTACCAAGTTCCCGTTATTCATATGATGGACAAATTTCTTTCAAGTTCTGTAATTACATGCAAAAAATTTGATCCTCAAAAAATTACTATTGACAGAGGCCTTTTGTTAGATAAAGTAGAAGGTGAATACAAACGATTTGCCTTTACATCTGATGGAATCTCACCACGTTCTAGATTGGGATTAGATAACGGTGTGTTTTGGAATACAGGGGATGAATCTGATGAATTTGGTCATATTTCAGAAGATCCAATAATTCGAATTAAAATGATGGATAAAAGAATGAATAAGCTAGATTTAATGTTAGAAAGAATTCCCAAAGATGAAATGGCTATCTCATTTGGCGTACATGATTACACTGTGATTTCTTGGGGTTCTGCAAAGGGTCCAATTTTAGATGCTCTGTCTATGCTTAAAAAAGAAGGAATCGATATTGGATTTGTTCAAATTAAATTAATTCATCCTTTCCCATCTGATTACATAAAATCTCTTCTAAAAGACGCGAAAACGATTATTGATATTGAGGCAAATCATTCCGGACAATTAGGTAAGATCTTCAAGCAAAATATAACGCGCGATATTGATTACTTTGTACTAAAGTATACTGGAAGGGGAATGACTAGTACTGAAATTTATGATTCGCTAAAAAAGATAGTTGAAAATAAGGCAAACAAAAGGGAGATCTTAACTCATGGCGCTTAAATTAGCTGATTACAAGACCGAAGTGCATAATGACTGGTGTCCAGGTTGTGGAGATTTTGGAATAGTTAATGCATTACAAATGGCATTAGCTGAAATGGGAATAGAACGTGATAAGGCAGCAATCTTTTCTGGTATTGGTTGCTCTGGAAAGACGTCTCATTTTATCAACACATATGGTGTTCATACATTGCATGGCAGAGTTTTGACTTTTGCTCAAGGTGGAAAGCTTGCAAATCCTGACCTGACAGTTGTAGCAGTAGGTGGTGATGGTGATGGGTTAGGAATAGGTGCTGGACATTTTGTTGCTGCTGGAAGACGAAATGTTGACATGACTTACATAATATTTGATAATGGCGTTTATGGTTTAACCAAAGGACAAGCTTCACCAACATTGAAACTTGGCGAGAAAACAAAATCTCTTCCTTCCCCAAATACAAATTCAAATGTTAATCCAATTGGATTGGCAGTTGCCAGTGGTTTTACATTTGTAGCACGTGCTTATTCTTATGATGTACGACATCTAAAAGATTTAATCATCAAAGCTGTCCGTCATAAAGGCTTATCATTTCTAGATGTATTGCAACCATGTCCAACTTACAATGATATCAACACAAGAGATTGGTATGCAGGAGTTGATATGGCTCAAGAATCTCTGGAAAGGCATTCTAGAATATACAAACTAGAAGATACTAACTTTGATCCTACAGTACACTATGAAGATGAGGCTGAAGTCAATGAAAAACTATCACAGGCCTTGATTAAATCTCTGGAGTGGGGAAATAAAATCCCAATAGGAATATTTTATCAAAATGAAATAATTTCAGAATATTCTACTAGACTAGCTGATAAAATACCTAATTATTTTGAAAATCCCCCCGCAAAACAAAAGATTTCAGAAAACGGCTCACCCATCACTGATATCTCTGAAATAATTAATTCCCTCAGAGTCTAAAATGTCTATAAACTAATGAGTTATAGACTAGTTTATCCGTAGATCACCTTGCTGTTGAACATAAACGATGCAAATAAAATATTTAGAAAATCTATAATCAAAGGTTTCTTTGAGCCAGAACTTGTTAATCTTGATTTTAAAAAATCATCCGTCAAACATCCTGCAATAACTGATGATGGTCTGATGCAGTCTGATTTACTGCACGTGTTTTTTGATGTAGATACAGGTTCTGATTATCCTGATGGCGATGAATGGTTTATTGTCGAACTTCTTTTCCCACATGATGTTAAACTTCCAGACAATTTGAAAGGTGCAGATTACTTTACAACTATTTCAGTTGAGGATGGAAAAACATTTTGGCATCATCGTGAACTAATTCGTTACAAATATGGTAAATCAAAAAAACTTAACGATGCATTAGAGTTTTTAGAATCAAAATACAAAGAATTACATGGTCTACTTGAACCGCTTCAAAAAGATCTCAAGTAATAACATTCCATCTATCCCCACTAAAATTATATCTTTTATTTTCTGATGCTGCAGTGTTAAGACGCCATCTTGTAGATCCTGGATCAAATTTGTAACTTATTTCTAAAACATCGGAAGGTAATTTTTCTGGATCTAAATGATAAGGAAGTAATTCTAAAACAAAATCAATCTTTTCAACTGCATTGTCATACCATAATCTATCTTCAGTGTCTAATACAAAAATAATTTTTGGGTTTCCTAAAAAATTGATGTTTATCTTTAAAGCGTTTCCAGTTCCCCTGCGTCTTTTCATCTCTTTGAAAACGCCTTTCATTTTTTCCCAACGTCTGTAATCAAACCATTTGAAAAATTCTTCATTGAAAGTAAGAGGTATGTCCAAATTCAAAAAACTAACAAAATTATCATCGTTTATCTCGATTTCTTCTTGAATAATTGAAAATCTAGAATTCAAATATCCATAAATTACTTCAATCTCCCACGGTGACACACCATAATATTTCAGAGATATTTGCAGGTTCTCATTAATCACTAATTGAAAAGCATGAAAATTGTAATTAAATCTTCAAATCTGGTCTAGATTAACTTAATTCTGCCTCAAAATTAAAATTATAGAGTAAGAAATAGCCAATAATGAAAAAAGAATTTGTAGTAAGAAGTATAGATGCTGCGCCTGACGGTGCACCGTATGTCATAATCTCTCTATCCTCTGTTAAGGATCTTAAGGAAGGTTCACAGACTGCACCATCTTTTGGCACTCCAAAAGTGATGGGCTTTACAAACATGAATGATATGATGAAAGATCTTAACAAAATGTTCTCTGGAATGGGTGGCATGGGTATGCAAAGTGGTGTAACTCAGCTAAAACTTGAGATGCACGAATACAAGGAAATGGGTCTATCTGTAGGCGATAAAGTCTACCTTGAATTATCCAAAGCAGAAACTTTGGGTATATGATCAGTTTTTCTCTTTTTTGATTATTCTAGATTGTATTAAGAAACTTCCACAGATAAAATATGCTGACTGTCCCAATGACAAATAACATGGGCTTCCATGCAAAAACTGGAATGCTAGGTGTTGCAAGTTTTACTTTGTAGTTATCAAAAATCATATGAACATTTTTTTTGATTTTATCATGCCAAATTTTATAATCTACTTGGTATTTTTTTAATATCTCTTCCACTTCGTATATGACAGGTGTTCTCTGTGATACTAGGTGCTGAAGATAGTCTCTTGAAACTTCAACTTCAGCATGTATTCCTATCAATCCTTTTTTGAGATCCACCATTCTTACATGCATCTCCCAAGGTTTTTTTAATTTAAGATTCAAACCGTTTCCGATCTGGTTTGGTTGTTTGTGTTCTAATTTCACTTTAGTAAATCCTTCAGCTGTAAAAATCCTCATTAATTCATCAAAACTCTTCTTAACTACAATATGGAGTTGCTCTACTCCTTTGTTATCTACATCGACACCAATACTGTGTCTTAACCCATCTAGAAATGAAATTGTTTTGGGATATCTTGTTAGGTATTCCATAATCCAGTCCTGAAAAACCCTCTATTTAAAGCAGAACCAACTCAAATTCTAACTATTTGTAGGATTTGTTAGACCTCTTACGTATACGCACTGATCTGGAGAAATTGCAGTCTCCGTTGGACTTATTTTTCTATCCGTAAGTTTTGCCCCTGAATCTCTGATGATTGCAAATGGTTTTGATTCGGCAGCTTCACCCATTTTGTGATTTGCAATTGTTGCAAGATTATCAACAACTGCTTGAAAAGTTACCTTCAATGGATTTCCATCCAGATCTTTCTCAGCCCTCATATCTAATACTGGCTCAATTCCTGCACATGATACTGCAACACCAGATGTTCCTATACGAGATGGCATCAATCTACTGTCTACTAGAATAACTCCTATGTGAACTAAAAATTTCAAAAAAACCTTTCTTCTAATTTGCTCTGCTATGAGATACGGATTTTTTGGATATAGGATTATTTTTCCCTTTTTAGCATTTGATTTATCAATTCCTGCATTTGGTGCCATTATGTTATCTGCTGAAGTAATGACAAAACCTGCAATACCTCCAAAAATTTTATCTGATTCTCTTAAAATCACCTCTGCAATTTCTTTTTTTATCTGAAATTTTTTGGAGATCTCTGACCCTTCTTTTGATGCTTTGATGTTGCTCAAATCAATTAATCTCCCCTGAGCATTGGAAATGTATTTTGTTGATATTACTATGACATCTCCTTCTTGCAGTTTCTCATTGTTTTTATCAAGCGTATCCAACAATGCTTCAAATATGTCAAATTCTTTTTCTTTTCTTTCTGAAAATAACGCTGATACAGTAAGTGTCATAATATGTTAGAATAATTCTTTTCTTTTTTACTGTTATGGAATTTATCGGGTTTTCTCCCACTATTAATTAAAATTCTAAAAGATGCCAACCAAAACCATATGGTTTTTTATCTTGATTAGTATTGTTGTTTTATGGAATTTCAGATTATCAAAAACCCAATGAGTTTATTGGAAGTAAATCTAAAAAAAGATGACTCCATTATTGCCGAAGCTGGTGCTTTGGTGTTTATGCAAGGTGATATTGAAATTGACACAAAGATGCGCTCTGGAATTTTAAAAACAGTCAAAGTTTCACTTTTGGGAAATGAATCGTTTTTTGTCAACAAGTATACTGCAAAACAAGATGGGTGTGTTTTAGGTTTAACTGGCCCACCAGTTGGTGACATTATAGATATCCCAATTACCAACGGTGCGGGATTTATTGTACAGTCCGGCTCTTACATTGCATCTACTCCTGGTGTTGACATTGATACAAAGTGGCAGGGATTCACAAAGGGAATTTTTGGAAGTGAACTGTTTATGTTAAAAGCAACTGGAGAAGGAAAAGTGTTTTGCAATGCATATGGTGGAATTATCAAAAAAGAAGTTTTGTCAGGAGAAACATTTGTTCTTGATAACTATCATCTTGTTGCGCTAAGTATTGATTCTGATTATCAAGTTACGAAGTTTGGAGGACTAAAAAATACTATACTTGGTGGTGAGGGACTAGTTACAAAAATCTCTGGTCCTGCAACTGTGTACTTTCAAACAAAGAATCTCAAAGAACTAATTGATTTACTTGGTGTAAAACACAATCAAGAAACTCAAGGAAATAACTTTAACATTGGTGGCTTTAGAGTTGGAATGTAGTTTCCAACCATTTTGCTGAGATTCACTTACACGAACATCTGAAAAGCTTTTAATCTGTAGTATTGGCCTTTTTGATTATGAATATAACTGAAAAGATACTTGCACGTGCTTCAGGAAGAAAACAAGTTTCTCCAGATGACGTGGTCTTTGCTAATGTGGATAAGGTAATGGTTCATGATGTATCTGGTCCCGGTGTTCTCAAAGTATTTGACAAATTAAAAAAACAAGGTATCAATGTCGATAAATTATGGGATCCGACAAAAGTTTGGGTAGCCGAAGATCACTTTGTTCCTTCTGCAGATAAGGTATCAGCTGAAAATATTGTAAAGCTATCTAATTTCACAAAACAGTATGGTATTGAAAAACACTTCAAGTATGGTATGGGTCAATATGGAATCTGTCATACCTTATCACATGAAGAAGCATTAGTATTACCTGGAGAAGTATATGTTGGAGGCGATTCTCATACTAATACCACTGGCGCACTAGGATCATTTGCTTGTGGGTTGGGTCATACAGATGTAGCATATGTTTTACTAAATGGAAAAATCTGGTTTAAGGTTCCTCAAACATTATACTTTAAGCTAAATGGAAAACTCCCAGATCATGTTATGGCTAAAGACTTTATCCTAAAGATTATCGGTGATATTACAACTGAAGGAGGGGCATACAAAGCAATGCAGTTTGGAGGAAGTGGAATTACAGCAATGTCTGTTGAGAGTAGATTAACATTGTGTAATATGACCACCGAAGCTGGCGCCAAAAATGGAATAGTGGAACCTGATCAAAAAGTAGTAGATTATCTTACAAGTAGAGGGGCTTCGAATATCTCACTAGTTACAGGTGATGACAATGCAGAATATGAAAAGATATACGAATACGAGGGTTCAGAGATGGAACCAATTGTAGCAAAACCATTTTCTCCAGAAAACATCTCCGTAGTTAGAGAAGCACCAACTGTAGAGTTGGACAAATCATACATTGGTTCTTGTACTGGTGCAAAGTATGAAGATTTGGAAGCAGTTGCTAAAATTCTCAAAGGAAGAACAGTTAAAATAAGAACGGAAATACTTCCTGCTTCAATCTCTATTTACAAACGTGCGATGGAAACTGGCTTGCTCAAAATATTTCTAGATGCAGGTGTGACTGTTGGTCCACCAACATGTGGTGCATGTTGTGGTGCACATATGGGAGTCTTAGCAAAAGATGAAATCTGTATTAGTACTACAAATAGAAATTTTCCTGGAAGAATGGGTCATGTTGATTCTCAAACATATCTTTCATCTCCTCTTGTAGCTGCAGCATCTGCAGTTACTGGTAAAATTACTGATCCGAGGGACTTGAAATGAAAGGTAACATCATAAAATATGCAAGAGATAACATTGACACAGACGTTATCATTCCAGGACAGTATCTTAAAGTTCATGATTATGCTGAGCTTGCAACACATGCCATGGAAGGACTAGATCCTGATTTTCACTCTAAAGTAAAAGAAGGTGATTTCATATTATCTGGAAGAAATTTTGGATGCGGTTCATCTCGTGAACATGCTCCAATTGCATTATCTCATTCTGGAATAAAGGCAGTACTTGCTCTCTCATTTGCAAGAATCTTTTATAGGAATGCAGTTGATGGTGCATTTTTACTCCCAATAGAAATTGAACAAGATGCATATTCTGATATTTCTGAAGGTGATGAGGTTGATATTGATATTAGTACAAATCAAATCAAAAACTTGACAAAAAATAAGACATACAAAATGAAACCATTTTCAGAAATTATTGGAAAAATAATCGAAGCTGGCGGTTTATTCAAATACAAACCAGATTAGGATTAAAATGGGAAAAACACTTTTTGAAAAAATTTGGGATGCTCATGTTGTTGTAGAAAAAAAGAATAGCCCTTCTCTAATCTATATTGACAGACATCTAGTTCATGAAGTCACTTCTCCTCAAGCATTTGAGGGGCTTCGTATGAATAATAGAACAGTAAGAAGACCTGATCTAACCATTGCAACAATGGATCACAACGTTCCGACAAATAATAGAACACTTCCTATTTTAGATCAAACTTCTGCAATTCAAATCCAAACTCTAGAAAAAAACTGCAAGGATTTTGGAATTAAATTATTTGACATCAACAGTCCTAACCAAGGAATAGTTCACGTTATTGGACCCCAGTTAGGAATAACATTGCCTGGTAGCACAATTGTTTGTGGTGATAGTCATACTTCTACTCATGGTGCATTTGGAGCATTAGCATTTGGTATAGGTACCAGTGAAGTAGAACATGTTTTAGCATCACAAACTCTTTGGTTAGAAAAACCAAGACCTTTTGAAATTAGAGTTGAGGGAAAACGAAAGAATCCACATGCAGTAACTGCAAAAGATATCATATTATCAATTATCAAAAATATAGGCACTTCCGGTGGTAATGGTACAGTCATTGAATATCGAGGTGACGGAATCTCTGATCTTTCCATGGAACAAAGAATGACTATTTGTAACATGTCCATTGAAGCAGGAGCACGTGCAGGACTAATTGCACCTGATGAGAAAACTTTCGAATATCTACGAGGAAGACAATACACTCCAAAAAACTACGAATTCTTAGTTGATTATTGGAGAGATAATTTAAAAACAGACAATGATGCAAAATTTGAAAAAAAATATACTTTGCATATTGATGATATTGCACCTCAAGTAAGCTGGGGAACTAATCCTGGCATGACTTGTGATGTAACTGAATCAATTCCATCACCAGAAGATTTTTCCAAAGGTGAACAAAATCAAAAGAGAGGAGCTGAAAAAGCACTTGAGTATATGGCATTAAAACCAGGAACTCTGATTACAGAAATTAAAATTGATAGAGTGTTTATTGGCTCATGTACAAATGCAAGATTAGAGGATTTAATCGAAGCATCCAAAGTTGTTAAAGGAAAAAAAGTAGCATCACATGTTAGAGCTATGGTAGTTCCTGGCTCTCAAATGGTAAAACAACAAGCAGAAGAGCTCGGTCTTGATAAAATCTTTACAGATGCAAATTTCGAATGGAGAGATGCAGGATGTAGTATGTGTCTTGGAATGAATCCCGATATCTTATCTCCGGGTGAAAGATGCGCAAGTACTTCAAACAGAAATTTTGAAGGTAGACAAGGCGCTGGAGGAAGAACTCATTTAGTAAGTCCTGTTATGGCAGCAGCTGCAGCTATTGCAGGTCATTTTGTAGATGTCAGAGATATGGATTTGAATTAAAATGCAGTCTTTTAAAAAAATTAAAAGCATCATAACACCTCTAGATAAGGTAAATGTTGATACTGATCAAATTGTCCCAAAACAATTTCTAAAATTAGTTCAGAAATCTGGGTTTGGAAAATTTCTTTTCTATAATTGGAGATATGATGATCATGAGCACCTAAAATCTGATTTTATTTTAAATGACCCTAAATACCAAAATTCCAAGATTCTTGTAGCAGGAGATAATTTTGGATGTGGCTCTAGCCGAGAACATGCAGTATGGGCACTGCTAGATTATGGTTTTTCAGTTATTGTCTCTACCTCATTTGCAGATATTTTTTATAGCAACTGTTTCAAAAATGGACTCTTGCCAATTATTCTGAATAGCAAGATAGTAGAGAAATTACAACGAGAAACAGGTGAGGTAGAAGTGAATTTGGAAAATCAAGTAATCACGACAAGTTCTGAAACCATTCCTTTTGATATTGATTCGCACAAGAAAAAAATTCTTTTGGAAGGATTAGATGATATTGCTCAAACTTTACTCTATGAAAAACAAATCTCTGACTTTGAAAAGCAGTCTAAAATCCCATCTGTTTTATGATCTTTTTTACTGTTGCATCATTTCTTTCTAAGATCGTTGGTGACTCTGCATCTATCCAGTCTTTATCTCCAATGTCGTAGGCGCTGACTTTTCCTTCCATTGATAGTTGTTGTAAAATATCAAATGATAGATTGATCTGTTTTTGTTTTGCTTTTGTTTTGATTTTCTTGATGATTTCTTTTCCTAGTATGTAGACTCCAAGGCATTCGGATAACTGTAACTTCATGATTGGCTTTTCTTTGAATTCTTTGATTATCCCATCTTCTACTACTGCAAATCCTGTCTCTTCTTTTCTTTTTGTTCTAGTTGCAATGCATGCGATGCTGTTTTTTTCTTTGAATGTTTTTCTCATTTTTTCTAAATCAATAGCACATAGGTTGTCTACAAACCACAAAACAAATTCTGAATCATCTCCTAGTTTATCTTCAATGTGTAAAAGATCTCCGCCAGTCCCACTTTGTGTGTCTTGCACAAATGTGATTTTTTTTCCATTTTTTGTACTGCTGTAATAGTTTTTAATTTGACCCCCAAGTCCATTATAGTCTGAAATTATGATGATTTCTTTGATGAAACTAAATGAATTCAGATATCTTACAATATAATCAATTAACGGCACATCATTAATCGGTGTCATTGCTTTTGGAAAATATTCAGTATATGGCTTGCCTCTAGTTCCTTTGCCACCAGCTAAAATTACAGCCTTCACAGCCTAACGGTATGATTTTTGTTTTCTTCTTCTTGCACCAGGTCCACCAAATTTCTTTGGTTCTTTTCTTCTGGCATCGCCACTAATCAAATATTTGTCATAATCTGTGATTCTTTGTCTTAGGTCTTCTCTTGTTGATTTTGGAAATGGATGGTCTTTTGGTTCCTTTTTAGATTTAGTCCAACCTGTAAGTGCTCTTGAAATGCCTGTAGCTGCTGCACTTGCTTGTCCCATAAATCCTCCACCTCGTACTCTTACAGAAATATCTATCTTGTCTCTTAATTCTCCTGTAATCTCTAATGGAGCCAACATTACTTCCCGAGCTGTTTCTTGTGGAATCATCTCTATTGGTATGTTGTTTATTCTAATTTTTCCTTGTCCTTTTGTAATGTATACATGTGCACTGGATGTTTTTCTAGTTGCAAAATAAATTTCTGTTTTTGGTGTGGTCATTCTGTCCATCCAATAATTTTTGCAATGTCGCCAATAGTTGTATAGTTTGCAGGTGATTTTGTAATTTTTGCTTCTTTGAATTGAATTTTCTCAAATGAACTTAGTTCTCTAGGTGATCCAATGTATGTTCTTAGTCTTTTGTGAGCTGTAATTCCTGACGGTTTCTTTTTTGGTAACATTCCACGGACCATTCTTTTCATTATTGTATCTGGTCTTCTTGCATGTATTGGACCATGTCTTGGATGAATTACACTGTTAACTTCGAGGAATTTTCTGTAATGATAAATTATGTTTGTTCTTGTTCCACTCATCATTATTTTTTCACAGTTTACAACTGAGACCCTATTTCCATTTAGTAATAATTTAGCAACCTTTGATGATAGTCTTCCTGCAATGTGATCTGTGGCATCTACTACAATTGGTTTGTCTATCGTTACGATATTTTCTTGTTTAGCCAAGTAATGTCACTCCTTTTCCTGTTGGATGTTTTTTTATTAAATCTGAAAAACTAACAATCTTTCCCCCTTTTTCTATAATTTTAGCAGCTGCAGAATTTGAAATTGAAAATGAACAAAGTGTAATTTTATGATCAATGTCGCCAGTTCCTAGTACTTTACCTGGGAACACAACTGTGTCTGAGTCCTTTGTCAGTTGGCCTATTCTTTTTACATTGATGAATCTTCTTGCAATTGATGGCTTTAACGCATATTCTGATAATTTTGCCCAAATTGGAGCATCATTTTCAGTTGATGCCTTCTTTAGATCCTTTGCCATGCGTATGACGACTTGATTAGTCATGTGTATAAACCGGTTTGAAACCCAAATATAATGTCTATGCTTAGATTATTCTTTTAATTGACCAATTATTTCTTTGAACTCAGATAATCTATTGCTTAATTCATCTACTCCTGCAAGAATTACCTGCTCTGGTTTTAGTGCTCCAGTTGTTTCTATTGTAAGTACACGTTCATCGTCTTTGTTGGTTTCAGTCAAAACTGAAATGTTTGCTGAATTCCATTTTGCATGTTCTGTTCCACGTCCTAGTCTTGCATAACATTCCACTTTAACTCGTTGTCCTGCTGCAAGCTGAATAATTGGGATCTTATCTGAAATTGGTTTTACTGCATCATCTTCAGAATTTAGTTCACTTGATAGAATTGTTCTAGTTACATCCGAGTCTCCTGAGTCTAAAACTAACATAACTCTACAATTAGCACAACCAGTCTCACTTTTACAATCGCATTTTGATGGTTCATTGAATCTTGACAAATCTGTTTTAATTGGAATTAATCCTAATCTATGTGCCAAACCCTCATCTGGTAATACTGATGAGTTTTCTATGATGTCTACTGTGTCTATGGCAAATACTGGAATTCCGTTTAGGCATATGCGTCTAAGTGCATTTGCATATTGCAGTGGAATTCCTTTTAGCTTAACTGACATCTTTTGATTATCCTTGTTAATTACCTCTAAAGAAGACAAATCTTAGAAAAAATTTCTCAAAGTCCACATAAAAATCTAGCTAGTTTTATATCTAAATTCTAAACTTTTAGCAGAATCAATCTTATCTATTTTAGGCATATTTTCTATATTTTTTATGGATCGAACATATTTTCAATCAAAAACCATTCTTAGTTTTTGATAATGGACTCTTGGTTTAATTATGCTGTATTGTAGGCAAATGTTAATTGAAACGCACTTACAAAATAGCAATCATCTCAGGTATTGTAGCTATTGTAATTATTGCAGGCGCATTGGCTATTCACTTTAGACTCTCAGAAAGTGAAAAATCTGAGGTAGAGTCAGGAGCTGAACAAAACGAAAAAGAAAGTGCAAGTCAAGTAGCAAATGAAATCATAAACAGTATTCAAAACAAACCCAACTCAGAAAGTACTGAAAGTGGAGAATCCTCCGAGTCTAATGAATCAAATGAAAGTGCTGAAACTACAACCCCAATTCCAACTGCTAGTCTAACTACTATTGCTGTCAAAGAAGTAGATGGAGTATACAGATGGTCTAATGCAACTACAATCAATCCTGTTATCACACTTGTAGCAAGTATGAAAAACCCACTTCATTTCACAAATCCAACTGATACAATGCACTCCTTTGTAATAGAACAAAATGGAACAATCTTCCTGCAAACAAAGGATCTTGGTGCTGGTCAGTCTGGCAACATATCCATCAAACCAACTATTCCTGGCACTTTTGACTATCATTGTAAATATCATCCCGATACAATGAAGGGAACTTTGATTGTAGTTCCATGATCCAAAGACTGATTTTTGCGTATAGATAAATACCAAATTATTGTATGATATTTCAGAAATGACAGATGTAACTGTTGTAAGATATTCATATGAAGGTGAAAAATTTGAGATTTTGGTAAAGCCTGATCCTGCACTAGATTACAAAATGGGAAAGAAAAAAGATATTTCTGCAATATTGATTTCTGATGAAATCTATACTGATTCTGGTAAAGGAACTAAGCCCTCGACAGAAAAACTACTCAAAGCATTCAAAACTGATGATGTAAATGAGATTGCCGAAATAATGCTTAGAAAAGGTGATCTGAATTTAACTACTGATCAAAGACGTAAAATGCTTGATGAAAAGAGAAAGCAAATTATTTCATTTATTGCCAAGACATACGTTGATCCTAAAACACATTTGCCCCATCCTCCAATTAGAATTGAGCAAGCATTAAAGGATGGAAAGATAACAATTGAACCACAAAAAAATGTGGATGAACAAGTACCAGATATTGTGGAAAAACTTCGTTCGATAATAGCTCTGAAATCTGAAAATCTAGATCTTGAAATAACTATTCCTGCACAATATGCATCTCAATCATATGCTGTTTTGAAATCTGTTGGGTCTCTAAAAAAAGAAGAATGGCAAAATAATGGTTCTTTAAAAGCAATACTTGAAATACCCGCTGGAGCAAGGCCAAATGTGATCGATAGATTAGGTTCTATAACAAAAGGTTCTGCTACAGTTGAGGTTATGAAGTGATGGAAAATAAAAGAAAATATGTTATTCCAGGCGATGTAATTACAACTGGCCCTTACAGACCTGAACAAAACGTCATTCTTGATGGCAACAAAATCATTTCCACTGCTATAGGAATTTCAGAAATTTATGATGATTCTATTAAAGTAATCCCACTAACTGGAAAATATATTCCAAAAATTGATGATCTTGTTATTGGTAAAGTCGTATCCCACACATCACTGTCTTGGGAATTGGACATTAATTCATGCTATGTGGGATTTTTGCCCGCACAAGATGTCTTTGGAAGGGATTTTTCTGCACATGCCGATGAACTCTCATCAAAACTCAAATCAGGCGATCTTGTCGCAGCCAGAATTGCTAATTTTGATAGAACACGAGATCCACTTGTAACAATTGCGGATAGAGACCTAGGTAAGATTGATTCTGGACATCTAGTGAAAATTTCTCCTAGCAAAGTACCACGCCTGATTGGAAAAAGAGGTACAATGATTCAAATGATTGAAATGGCTACAGGCGCTGCCGTTACCATTGGTCAAAACGGTTGGATAGTTGTCTCCTGTGAAACTCCCGAGGGATTATTAAAGGCTAAAAAAGCAATACAAATGGTCGATGAAAAGGCACATGTTGCTAATTTGACAGACCAAGTAAAAGAAATGTTAGAATCAAAAGGTGAATCATAATGGGCGGTAGAGATACTACACTAGTGTTACTAGACGAAAATGGAATCCGTTGTGACGGTCGTAAAGTTGACGAACCAAGACGAATTATGATAAAAGCTGGAGGATTAAAAAACGCAGATGGATCTGCATATATTGAATTTGGTGATAATAAAATTTTAGTTGGAGTGTTTGGTCCAAGAGATGTACATCCAAAACACATGTCCAATACTGATACTGGCATTTTACGAGTTAGATATCACATGGAACCTTTCTCTGTAACTGAGAGAAAAAATCCTGCACCATCTAGAAGGGAAATTGAAATTTCTAAAGTTATCAAAGAAGCATTAGAACCAGCAGTAATGTTGGAAAAGTTTCCACGAACAGCAGTTGATGTGTTTATCGAAGTTCTTCAAGCAGATGGTGGTACTAGATGTGCAGCACTTTCTGCTGCATCTGTGGCTTTGGCCGATGCTGGAATTCCAATGAGGGATATGGTTGCAGCATGTGCTGCAGGTAAAGCTGCTGATACAATTATTCTTGATGTCAATAATGAAGAGGATCAAGCAGGACAAGCTGATATGCCAATTGGTTACATGCCAAGTCTTGAAAAGATCACACTACTTCAATTAGATGGTGTATTGACTCCTGCAGAATACAAGAAATGTGTAGAGACAGGAATTCATGGTTGTAAAATTGTTTATGAATTACAAAAGAAAGCATTAACCGAAAAATATTTTGGAAATGGAGAAAGTAAATGACATCCACTTCTGTACTTGATGATCTAAAAAAATCTCAAATCCTTGAATTATTAGAACAAGGAAAAAGAGTTGATGGTAGAGCACTAGATGAACCAAGAAAATTAATTATTGAAACAAATGCAATTCCAAAAGCAAATGGTTCTGCACGTGTTAGATTGGGTGACAGTGAAGTAGTTTGTGGTGTAAAGATTCAACCCGATAGACCTTTTCCAGACATGGGTGACAAAGGTATTTTCATTTGTACTGCTGAACTTTTACCTCTTTCCCATCCGAGTGTTGAAACTGGACCTCCAGGACCTGATGTTATTGAATTGGCAAGAGTAGTTGATAGAGGTATTAGAGAAAGTCACATGATTGATTTATCTCAATTAGTTATTGAAAAAAATAAATCTGTAGTTGGAGTCTTTGCTGATAATGTTGTAGTTGACTATGATGGAAATCTATTTGATGCATGTGCTTATGCTGCAACCGCTGCACTCCTTTCATCAAAATCACCTAAATGGGAAATGAGCAATGACGTGCCAACTTTAGTTGAAGGTGGAGAATCTGATGTCCCAATCACCACTATTCCAGTATCTGTAACTATGGGTAAAATCGGAAACCACATAATCGTTGATCCAAACGGTGATGAATGGGAAAGCATGGATGCAAGAATTACAATCACTACAGATTCCAATGGAAATATCTGTGCTTTACAAAAAGGAGGAATTGGTGGATTTACATTTGAAGAGGTAATCAAATGCGGTGAATTATCAGTAAAAGTAGGCTCAAAAATAAGAGAAAAGTTAAAACAAGCAAAAGAAGGCGCATAATAAATTGACTAAACAAAAATCACTAAAAGGATTGGGTGCCAGATATGGTATCAAACATAGAAAATTATATTCTAAGATTCACTTTCAGCTAAAAGAAAAAAGAACTTGTCCTGAATGTGGCTCTCAACAGTTTAATCGAGATGCAGTAGGTATTTGGTCTTGTAAAAAATGTAGTTTCAAGGTTGCTGGAACAGCATATGACATCCAACTTTAGTGCAAAAATAATCATTGACGCTAAAGAAAAAACAAAAGCTATCTTTTCATCTATTAACACCGACAATGAATTTTATCCTGAAAACCCTACAAAAACTCGCATGTCACTAAATGACAAGATTACCATCTCAATAGAGTCTGCTCATATCCCACACTTGAGGGCAAATCTTAATTCAACTCTAAGATTAATTCAAGCAAGCTATGACTCAATTGAATCGGTAAAGATATAATGAAATACTTGATGATGTACTGATATGGCTTCTGAACAAATGCCTCCTTGGCTTCAAGAACAACTCATGAAAATGCAACAATCGCAACAAAATCTCCAATCTATAATGACACAAAAGCAACATCTTGAGATGGAAAAAATTGAAACTGACAAGGCACTAGAAGAATTAAAAAAAGCTGCAGATAATGATGCCGTATACAAACACGCTGGCTCAATTTTGATTAAATCTACAAAACCAGAACTAATTGCTGATTTAGAAGAACGCAAAGAGATGGCAGCAACACGTCTGACCGTTCTTGAAAAGCAAGAAACTAGAATTAAAGAATCTCTTAAGGAACAAGAAGCAAAAATTACTGAAATGATGCGAGGTCCTGCATCTGGAAGCACCCAAATGTCAAAACCTCCACCATCTGATGATAATCCTAGGAAATAGTTTAACAAACAAGATTTCAAAAAGATATTAACAAATTAACAAAATTACATTTGGTGAAATTAGAAAATTTAAGAATAATTGTGGATGAGCGGGAACGAAAGAGTGGGATTCCTGACCTATTGAAATCTGTAGGTCTTAACATTGAAATGAAGACATTACCAATTGGTGATTATATTGTCGCACCTGAAACTGTTGTAGAACGTAAAAGTATTCGTGATCTGTTGTCTTCTGTTTTTGATGGTAGACTTTTTGATCAATGCTCTAGACTAAAAGAACACTTTCAATTTCCAATTATACTCATAGAAGGAAATGTGGATGAAATTGAAGAAATAGCTGACAATCCAATGATCTTCTACGGTGCATTATCCACAGTCGTGATTGATTTCAAAATCCCCATAATTCCAACACCGAGCGCCATTCATACCGCAAAATTACTTGTTTCACTGTGTTCTAGAGATGAATCTCACAAAGGCCCATATTTGAAAAAAATAAAAAAATCAACTGACTTGGAAAAACAACAACTCTCGGCGCTTTGTAGTTTACCTGGTGTTGGAGAGAAATTCGCCGTTAGAATGCTTGAAAAATTTGGGACTCCTCTAAAAGTTTACACTGCAACCACTGGTGAGCTTGCAAAAGTTGAAGGGTTAGGTGATGCAAGAGCTAAAAAAATAAAAAAAGTACTTGAATCTCAAAGTAAACACCTCAAAAAATCAAACCAAAAAACTTTGCATGACTCTTGATACCATTAAATAAATTAAAAAATCTACATCATTAATGTTAGTATCATTAGATTGGCTAAAAGAACACATGTCTGATTCAGACATTATAATTTTAGACACGCGTCCTAAAACAATGTTTCTCTATGGACACATCCAAAAGTCACAATCACTAACACTTGATCAAGTTATACAATTTGATCAATATGGTTCAAATCTAGTCCTAGACGAAAAAAAAATTGCTGACCTTTTTGGCTCACTTGGAATTGATAATTCTAAAACTGTAGTGCTTGTTGGCGATTCAATGGATCCTTCTTCTGCAAGAATTGCATGGACTTTTTTATATTTCGGACACGAAAAAACATTTCTTTTAGATTCAAATATTATGTCGTTGCAAAAAAATGGATTTGAATTAACAAAAAAATTATTTGTCCCCAAACCTACATCGTTTATTCCCAAAACTCTGTCTAAAATTCGGATAAATTCTGATCAACTCAAAGAAAATCTAAATGACTTTGTAATCTTGGATGCAAGAACTCCACAAGAGTTTATGGGAGGACACTTGCCTAATTCAAAACTAATTCCGTTCACTGATGGAATAGCATACGATGATAGATTGTTTCAAAATAAAGATTTTCTACAAAATATGTTTTCTGAAAATCAAATACCTAAAGACAGTGAAATTGTTTGTTACTGTATGCATGGTCATAGAGCTTCTAGTCTATTTTTACAATTAATGATTGCCGGATATGATAATATCAAACTCTATGACGGATCATTCGTTGACTGGTATGGACGGAGATTGCCCCTTGAGTAATTTTTTCTTGAGTGGTGTACCGCACATTGGACATTCTTTTCCAGTTGTATGATTTGTGTGACAGCCAGGGCAATAATGAACCCACTTACCAACATCTTGAAAAGTACTTGTCATAATTGGTGATACTTTCAATCCAATGTTTTTTGCAACATTTGTAATTGCAAAATCATCTGAGATGATTTCTCCTTTAAGGCTAATGCAAAGAGCAATAATTGAAATATCTTGCTTTGATAATTGTGGTAAATCTCCAGTTTCTCTGGCAGATGCAATCGCCATGCTAGTTGATTCTTTATCTGGATCCATTATCTTTAATCGATTAGTCTCCAATAGTGTCCCCAAGGCGTCATGATTTTTTTTGATATGTTTTATCTCTTCATACACCAGTGATGTTGTATAGCAATCACTAGCTGATCCAAATGGAACTCCTGCATAAAATGCACTAGCATCTAGTATTCTAAAATCCAAGTTTACTCATCTGTCTCAGTCCTCGTTTTTTCAATCTAACAAAGACTGCTGGTTTACTATACTTCTTTATAATTATCGGTTCACCATAACCTGCCGATTTTACTACCTGCGCATCCATGACTATACTACAGTCATGAGATGATATTATTTCTATTTTTTCATCTGGCACAACAATTGATTCCAATCTATACACTGGAGCAACAGGTGTTATGATCAGTACATCCAGACTTTCATGAAGAATTGGACCTCCTAAAGAAAAAGAATGTCCTGTAGATCCACTTGGAGTAGCAATTATGACTCCATCCATTTTTTGCTTGACTGTGTCGTTTTGAAACTTTATCTCAATTTCTGCAGTTTTAGTGAGATTTGTTCTACAAATGTAAATTTCATTTAATGCTGGTGGAAACTCTTTGCCGCCACATGATGCAACTACTCTGGTTCGTTTATCTAAAAAGAATTTATCCTTTTGAATTTTGTCTATTGCATCATCTATCTCTTCCAATGTTATTTCAGACAGTATACCCCTATTTCCACCGACGTTAATTGTTAGAATCGGCGTGTCGTTTTCAAGATATCTGAAAACCCTCAGAGTTGTTCCATCTCCTCCCAATGTGACTACTAAATCGAGTTTTTCTTTTTTTAATTCGTCTAATGACTCTATTTTTTTTGCACCCTCTACATCTATGGGTGAAATTGTAAACACTGTGGATTTTTTTGCTAAGAATTTTTTTGCTATTTTTTTAGCGGCGTCTTCTGATTCTTTTGAACCTACCTTACTTACCACTGCCACTTTTTGAAGTTTCAACCAGTTCTCCTAAATCGCATTTAGTTAAAAAGATATTTTTTATTTGATTTGATGTAAAAACAATTAAGTATGAATACTAATTTGTAATATAACATGGCTTACGCACATCCTGAAGTATTAGTAAATACGGATTGGGTATCAAAAAATCCCCCAAACGAAAATAGAAAATTAGTTGAAGTTGATTATGACCCTGTAAACGGATATCAAAAAGGTCACATTAAAGGTGCCAGCTTAATTTGGTGGAAACGAGACATCAATGATCCTTTAACTCGAGATATAATTAATAAAAAACAATTTGAGGCATTAATGTCTAAAAATGGTATCACGCCAGAAACTGAAGTGATTCTTTATGGTGATTTTAATAATTGGTTTGCAGCATTTGTTTTCTGGGTTTTCAAATACTATGGACATGAAAATCTGAAAATTATGGATGGTGGAAGAAAAAAATGGGAATTAGAAAACAAACAATACACAACAGAAGAACCACACTTTACTCCAACTGCATACAAAGCACAACCACCTGATGAAGGACTACGAGCTTATCTGTTTGATGTTAGTAGAGCATTAGGACGAGAAGATACAGTGATGGTTGATGTAAGATCTCCAAAAGAATTCTCCGGTGAGATTACTGCTCCTCCAGAATATCCAATGGAGCATGCACAACGAGGTGGTCATATTCCTAAAGCAAATAATATTCCATGGGCTACAGCTGTAAATGATGCTGATGGAACATTCAAGTCTGTACAAGAACTCCAACAAAATTATGTATCCAAAGGAGTCACACCTGACAAAGATGTTATCTGCTATTGTAGAATTGGAGAAAGATCATCACATAGTTGGTTTGTTCTAAAATATCTACTTGGTTATTCCAAAGTTCGAAACTATGATGGTTCTTGGACTGAATGGGGTAACATGATAGGTAATCCTGTGGAAAAATAACATGCTACTGGATCTTCCCATCCTCAAGTCGGGTTCTTATTATTTTATCAAAGACGGCAATTCTGCTTTTATCATGGAAGATAAAACAAAGCGTGGTCTTACAGTAAAGGAGACATCCATTGACGAAAAACTAAATGTCATTGCTGACAAAGGCATGATTCATGATATGGATGGAATTGGTCATTGGGTCCCAATTCGTTGGTATTTCTCAAAAGATCAATTCGATCTGAACAAAATTACCGAATACGCAGAAGCAATGGAAAAAAAATATGCCGAAATTAGAGAACTTACATGTCCTGACGATAATGACTGATAACCTTTTTAACTAAATTCAATCTACTAAAATCAAATGTCATTACTCTTAAAAGATCGAGTTTGGACTATGGAAGCTCCAACAGCAAAACGTGGTGTATACCCTCTTCACGGTTTCAAACTAGGACTTTATAGATTACCAATTAAACTAGAAGACCCACTTGAAATAAAATCTGTTCATGATGGATTAAAAAAAGCATTTGAGATGGATGCTTATGCCGATAGAATCTTTGCAACATATCGTTGGAAAGAACAGAACATGAGAGATCCTGATGCCAAAGGCTATGAAGAAGTAGAATTATCCGTTACAGTTGAAATTGTTACTGGGGAAGTAGTCGATATAATTTACCAAATTTTTCCAATTGAAAAATTCGGTGATCCAAATTGGGTTAAAGACTATAGAAAAAAAGCAGACCATTTTGCAAAAATGGTAATTGATACCATATTACGTAATACAATACTGGCAGACAAGATGATTTCTTATCTTGCAAAAGCAGAGAAACTCAATCATACACAAGCAATACAAAGACTGGAGGCTCTTACACCTCTTGCAAAAATTGTTCTTAATGCTAAACCAAAACCACTTGAAGGTGCAGAAGAGGAAATTATTGAAGATGAAGGTGGCGACATTCCAATTCCAGATGGAGCAAAACCTGGTCCAATTGATGTTGCTTACAAATCAAAAATGAAGCCATCTACTCCTTTTGAAGCAAATGGACACACTATCAAAACTTGGGGAAGACGAGGTACTAACAATGGAATTCTTGGCGTTTGGGGCGAGTTTGTATCAGTTGATTATGATATCTGTATTGCAGATGGTGGATGTATTGAGGCCTGCCCTGTTGGCGTCTATGAATGGTTTGACACTCCAGGAAATCCAGGGTCTGATAAAAAACCACTCATGTCAAAAGAACCTGATTGTATATTTTGTCTTGCATGCGAAGGAGTTTGTCCGCCACAAGCAATTAAGATCTTTGAGCAAAAATAAATAAATTATTTTGCAACTATAAATAGCGACTACACATTTTGGAAAATTAGAGATGGTGCTTAATCCTTTTACCCAATTTGTTTTTGATCTGTTTATTGTCTCTGCAATTATCATTACTGCTTATACCTGCAATTTCTATTACCTCACATATCTCTCAATAAAACGAAAGGTAATCAATCCTACTAAAGAAATGGGAACTCCAACTATTACTATTCAATTACCAATCTATAATGAAAAGTATGTTGCAAAGAGACTTGTTGATGCCGTATGTGCCATGGATTACCCAAAAGAAAAGATGGTGATTATGGTTTTGGATGATTCTGATGATGAAACTGTAGATCTTTTGTTTGACGTTGTTGCAAAATACAAAAAAGAAGGATTTCAAATTGAACATATTCGACGTGGTACCAGAAAGGGGTACAAAGCAGGTGCTTTAAAATATGCAATGACCATTACTGATACTGAATTTGTAGCAATTTTTGATGCTGATTTTATTCCACCAAATTGGTTTTTAAAAAAAGCAATGCCTCACTTTGTAAAACCTAATATCGGTTTAGTTCAATGTCGTTGGGGTCATGTGAATGAAAACTATTCTGCAATTACTCAAGCACAAGCACTTAGTCTTGATTTTCATTTTCTAATTGAACAAAAGGCTAAAAGCAATTCTGATTTATTTATGAACTTTAATGGCACTGCAGGAATTTGGAGATCTGATTGTATCGCAGATGCAGGTGGTTGGCATACTGCTACACTGGTTGAAGATCTTGATCTAAGTTATAGAGCTCAAATGAAGGGATGGAAATGTCTTTTTTTGCCTGACATTGTGGTTAATGCTGAACTTCCAGTTCAGATGAACGCAGCTAAAAGACAGCAATTTCGATGGGCAAAAGGCTCTATTCAATGCGCAATTAAATTATTAACAGACATTGCACTAAAACGTAAAGTTAGCGTGGAAGCAAAAATCCAAGCATTTGTGCAACTAACACGTCACATTGTTTATCCTTTAATGTTGATCCAATTTCTTACGCTACCTGTTCTTTTAGCTGCTAACCTGAATCTTTATCTGGTTAGCTTTGTTCCTGCATTAACCATTGCAACTTATCTTGCTATGGGTCCTGGTGCATACATCATGATCATTCAAAGTATGTATCAAAAATCTTGGAAATCTAAAGTGAAAATTTTACCTGCATTACTTGTTTACAATGCAGGAATGTCTGTAAATAACACCGTAGCTGTGTTTGATGCAGTTTTTGGAAAGAAAAATGAATTTCTAAGAACTCCAAAATATGGGATTGTCGACAAAAAAGATAACTGGAGAGATAAATCATACAATCTACCGTTTACGAAAACTACACTGCTTGAGATCTTTTTTGGCGTTTATGGATTGATGGGTATTTTAATTTCAATTTTTTCAAACAATCCTGTTTTTGCACCTATTATTGGTTTACAAACTGTTGGATTTTTCTATATTTCGTACATGAGCCTCTCTCACACGCAATTTAAAAGAATTAAATCTCTCAATGTTCCTGCTTTAACCAAGACAGAAAAAATGGCAAAAAGAACATATCAACTTTCCATGATTGGAGTAATCGCAATTATAATTTTTGGAGGATTTATGGCAATCACTGGTTACCATTCTGATGTTTATCCTCTTGATAGAATTCGTGGAAATTTGGATGGGATAATTGGTTCTTCTGATCCAGTTGAAATTAAAACTCATCTATCTGCAATTAAACAAGACTTGGTAATTGTTATGGAAAAATTACCTGAAAGCAAAAATCCTGTATGGATATTTCCTACAGAATCTACAAATTTTCTTAGAATAGAGCGCGATATTGATAATATGCAAGTAAATGCTGAAACGATCTCAGGTGTATCAAAAGACAGTGCTGCATTTCAAATGGGCATCTCTAACATTGGAGAACGAGCTTTATCAATACGCCAAAATATTATGGATGCAACTCCATACATGTTTGTCAGTGTATCTAATATTATATTCAGTACAATGTGGATAGCTGCAATATTGGGAATCTTTACAGCTCTGAAACGAAAGAAAGATCAATTAACTAAATTTGATGAAACAGCTGGTGTTTAGGAAACCCCTAATTCATTTCGTATTTCATCTACAGCTCTAATACCGTAAATATCTCTAATTTGTTGGATTCTGATTGATTCTTTTAGTAATTCTTTTCCAATTACATTTAGCAAAATTGTAAAGATGTCGCTAAATCTAATTTCCCACTTGTCTGCACAATCTAAAATCTTGCTTATTGCCCATTGTCTAACTTCATGTGGTAGTGGAATTTTTTCTCCCGCCTCTATTGATAATCTATCAAACAAGTTTACAATTTCTGCTGTCTGTGTTGCCATGTTTTCAAGATCTTTTATGTCTCCATATTTTGATTCTGCGTGCATTCTAATGTTTGATTGATATTCTGAGAGCTTTAACAGTGCCATGACTTCTTTTGATGATTCTTTGGATGACTTGCTTGTGACATTTTTCACTAACTGCATTTCCTCAAATATTTTATCTGATTTTTTATGAAATTCTACAACTGATGCATCTTGTCGTTTTAAAATATCTGATACTGAAGAAATTTTTTGTTCAATGTTGTCTGTTTTCTCAAATACATTCTTTTTGAAATTTGAAAAATCTTCTTGGACTGATTTTAGTCCTTCTCCAACAAATGCCGTAGAATCTGCTCTGTGAGCCAGCGCATTTATCTCAGTCTCAATTTTGTCAATTTTTCCTGATATTCCTTTGATTGAATTTATGCTCAAATCTGATGCTGAATCTGCTTTTCCAGCAATTGTGGCAAACTGCTGTTTTAACCCCTCAATAACTCCACCTAGGGAATCAATTTTTGATGCTTTTCCAGCTATTGCATCAATCGCAATTTTAATCGCGTCTAATTCTATACTAGTTTTTGATACTGTATTTACATCATCTTTTATTTTTCCAAGCTCTTGGTTTAAGCTAGAAACTATCTGAGCATTCACTTCTATGTTGCCTGCTTTTTTATTTATTTCATCAATGCTGTTTTTTAGACTGTCAATCTCTTTGCCTATGTTTGAAAGTGAATCTGCTTTTCCAGACACTTTTCTAAGATCGTCTCTTACTTCATCAATTCTCTGCGCTATTTTTATTATCATTTGCGAATTGTTTCTCATGGAATTCATGCTGTCTTCTACTCTTTGTGATAGTTCCTGAGGTTTTGGAGATGATTTTTGTAATTCGTTTATTTTGGTTATCTCTTCTTGTAATCTTACAGTTTGTTCATTAATCTTTGAAACTAAATTTGATTGGGTTCTTACTTGATTTAATCCTGCATAAAGTTTCTGTGTATCATCTTCTAAAATGTTTATTTGCTTTGATTGTTTTTGTATGTTTTCTAATGTGGAAGTTAAAGTATCAATCATTTCTTTCATAGATACAAGAATTTTCTGATTATCTCCAAAAATCTTTGACATGGATTTAATTTCTTTTTGTAATGCTTTACTGGAATCTGTGACTAATGCCACTTTTTTTAGTACTGCTGCTGGTGTAGGTTCACGTTTTGTAACTTTTTTTGTTTTTTCTGAACCTTTGTCTATTTTCTTTGCAGCCATATCTATTAGCAATAAAATATGATCATAAAAAAGTTAGGTGTAAAATAAAAAATGTAAAGAGTTACTTGTTGACAACTTCTGGCTCATGAAGTAATTCATGAAATGTCTTTTCAGCCAGCCCGTTTGCTGTGTCAATAAATCCTCTTGGACAGTATTCACATTGAATCATATAGTACGGTATGGTACCGTACTATTAGTATTCTGGTAATTATGATGTTACCGTATGCAGTCAGATACCCCAGGTCATATCTCTACATTAATTTCAGCTGACCTATTCATCATTCTGCAATTCTACTAATTATGATGAGCATAAAGAGGTTCAAAATATAATGTATTTTCATAAAATAATGTGTTAAAAATCAATTTTTTATTCACCCGTAACTGTTTTTAAAGAAATTAGATGAAAGAAATAGTGGATAATTTTGCTCAACAAATTGATCTGACTGGAATTTCTGACACTCTAAATCAAATCTACTCTGGGCTTTTAGGTGCTGTAACATACACTCCTCATACTTCTTTCATTACTGATTTAGCTTTTATCATGATTATTGGTGCAATTGCAACTCTTGCTTTTTTTAAAATAAGACAACCTTTGATCATTGGTTACCTTTTTGCCGGTATGCTGATTGGTCCTCTGTCTCCTCTTTGGTCTTGGATTTTGCCTTCAGAAAGTCAATCATCTGATGTACTAGCAAGTACCGGAATTTTGACTGATGTTTCTGCACTGAATCTTTTCTCTGATATTGGAGTGATTTTACTTCTTTTTGTAATTGGAATTGAATTTCCTTATGCAAAAATTAAGAGTACTGGCAAAATGGCAATTGGTGTAGGTACTGTTGGGTTGTTTGCAACATTGGGTGCGATCTTTTATGTCGCAAGCTTGCTTGGGCTAAACTCAATGGATTCATTATTTATCGCAGCAGCACTCTCAATTTCAAGTACTGCAGTTATCGTAAAAATTCTAGAGGAGATGGGACGAATTAGGAATGAATCAACAATTCTTGTATTGGGAATATTGATTGTGGAAGATGTAATTGCTGTCATTTTAATATCGTCTCTTCAATCTGTCGCTCTTGTTGGAACGGTGTCTGTAGAATCTATCATAGTTGTGGTCATTGTTGCAATAGGTTTGATTGTTGGCACGTTTACTCTTGGAACACGATTTATTCCTCCTCTAATTGATAGAGTTGCTGCATCTGAGCACCGTGAAATTTTATTACTAAGCGTTCTTGGGCTTTGTTTTGGATATGCATTATTGGCAAATATTGTGGGATTGTCTGTTGCAATTGGTGCGTTTCTTGCAGGCGTATTGGTTGCAGAATCCAAATCGTCTGAAGTTTCTAAGCTATTGGCAAGTCCTATCAAAGACATGTTTGTCGCAATTTTCTTTATTTCAGTTGGTGCTTTGATGGATGTATCTCAACTTCAAAGCTACATTCTTTTGTCTATTGCATTGATCATAATTGCAATTATTGTGAAGTTTAGCGGTAGCATGCTTGGTAATTTTCTATTTCGTCAAAAACGTGGCAAGGCAGTTCGTTCTGCATTAACACTAGCTGCACCAAGAGGGGAATTCTCAATAGTTATCATAAAAACAGGTGTTGATATTGGAGCCGTAAGTGCATTTTTGTTCCCAATGATAGGTGTAATTTCAATCGTTACTGCATTTCTTACGCCGTTTATGATAAAGGCAAGTGATAAAATAGTTCCAATATTAGAAAAGAAAAATGTCTGATGAGTTAAAAAAATTATCAGAACGGGTTCACGATAATATTACGACATTTGATTTTGATGGTAAAGATATACCGTGCATCATTTTAGATGAAATCAAATACGACGAAATAATGTCCAAAGTTGCCGGAACTGCTCTTGCAATTAACACTGATCTTAATATTTTGCAAGATGGATTGGGTCATGTTTTTGTGGAAATTGTTTTAACATTTTCTCAAGGAGGAATTGTTGAAAAATTACTGATAAATGCAAACAAGGATCTTTCCTTTTTTGAGACTCTTGCAAAAACTTCAATGCTTGCACTTTCATCCCCAAAATCACATTATGGGAAAGATAATGTCTTTATGATTCAACTACCAAGACCTGAAAAAGCTGAAAATGCATTAGAGATCATAAAACGTGGATTGGAACCTAGTAATCAAAGATAAATGGTGCAGTTACCGGGATTTGAACCCGGGTCACGAACTTGGCAAGCTCGAATATTAACCAAACTGTACTATAACTGCAACAAACCTAAGGAAAGAATTTGCATATTAAACTGTTTTTAACTATTATCTTCAATATCTATCATGGATGAAATACTGTCTGAAAAAATTAGACAAAAAATACGTGAGACTATTTCCAACAAAGATGAAATACGACAAATTATTCAATCGCTTTCAAGCATTGACGATTCTAAATCATTTGCACTTGGAATTGTTGTCGGACGACTATACAATGCCTTTTATTATCAGACAAAAAGAATTTTGAATCGAGAACCCACGGAATTTGAATTTGCCGAATTTTTAGAATTTATCAAGGGTAAAAAATCTGATTTAGAATGTTTATGGTGACATTTTTTGTTCCCAAGGAATAACTTTGATTGTTGCAGTTCCAGGTATTTTCACACAAGAACTTTTGAGAGCTGTTTTTGCTTTTTCTAAATATGGTGCATTCACATAAAATTCCATGATACATTGACCACGAGCTACTCTGGCACCCAAACTTGTAGCTTTACCCCATGCTCTTCTCATTCCTTCTGAAATTCTATCTGCACCTGCAGTTGCGACCATTTTGTTTTCCCTAAGTAAAACATGAGGATACACTCTCAATCTAGAGAAATAACCTGTTTCACCAGCTGTCTCCTCAAGTTTTTTGTTTGCTGCTAATCTACAAGACTCTATTGCCATGTGTCTTATCTGTACTTTTTCGTTTATCAGTAATTGAACACAATAATCATAATTTGCCCTTTTTCCACCTTGAAATTTTGCAATTTTTATTTGTGGATTACCTTTGATGAATTCTTTTCTGCAGAATGGCTGTCCTTTCCCAACTCTATAATTAGCACCGTGCATGATAAACTCAAACCAAAATGCCCATATTTTAACGGTTAGACAACATCTATTCGTATTCTCCAATACTTATATGGAAAACCATCAACTTGCTCTTCATAATGGAAGAAACTCCTTTAGTGAAAGGTGAATTGATATCAGATCAAACCTGTATTTCAAATAAAGAAATGATCCACGAACTTCAACTCAAAGGATTTGGTGAGATTGAAAAAGAAAAATTATTTTTAAAGTCATTTGAATCCCTTTATCTGTTATACACTGACAAATTAATTTTGCAGAAAGGAAAAAAGAAAATTAATTTTGATGATTTAATGGGAATATGCCAAAAAAATGATTCTGAAACTTTGACAAAATTTTTGATTTACAGAGATTTGAAAACCAGAGGATATGTAGTCAAAGATGGCTTTGGATTCGGCTCTGATTTTCGAGTATACGAAAGAGGACAATTTGGTGAAAAAGGAGCAAAATTTCTAATTTTTGGTCTTAATGAAGGTCAACAAGAAAAGATGGGGACTCTTCAGAAAAAAATCGAACAGATTACACAAATGGGAAAAGAACCAGTAATAGCAGTGATTGAAAGACGTGGAGAAGTCATCTATTATAAAATTAATCGGATGAACTTTTATGAAAACAAATCTGGACTGGAAGAATTATCTAATCTTTAAACCCCTAATACCCATTCTGATGAATATTTTAAAAGATTATTTTTTTCTGCATACATAAAATCATACACATCAACATATTTTGTATTGTTTTTCCAGAGGTCTTCAAAGTCTTTTATCTTTCTTTCAATTCTTGATTTGTCATTCCATGATGTGAATACATCCACTGACTCAAAATCCCTCAAATGTGTGGACAGAGATGACGATGTTCCAGTAAATGCAACAGCTTCCCCATTTTCATCTTTGAATATTCCTATTCTTTCTGAAAATAAATTTGAGATTTCCTCCGAATTCGGGATGGCAATCTTTAATTCTATTTGTCCATTGTTTATGAAATCTTGCAGTTTTTGGATTTTATTGTCTTTGATTAGTTTTCCATCAAAACGTTTGGTATATTTTTCATTGAATAGTTTTGTTAGTAGGTTTAGGTCTGATATTTTGAATCTATTGCTTGTGATCATTCTGAGTCTTGCTTTTCCTGTGGTGAAATTTTCAAAACCAATCGCGATTCCAGCAAGACCACGAATGGATAAAAAATCTACACATCTATCATATTCTACACATCTACTTAGGCATGGAAAGAAAAATTCCGAAACAACATCATTACTATCTGAACGATACTCTTCTTCAATTTTGATATCTCTAAACCCCAATAATTTTTTAATGTGATTTTCTTATTTAAACAAACAATTATCCAATAATTTGAATTCATAATGTTATGTTTTAATGTCTGATATTTCCCAACCTGTGTACGATTTTTGATAGTATGGAACATAAATTGAAATTTTATGAATTGTTAATTATTAAAACCAAGTGAGAAAATCAACAAAAGGCTTATTCTATTAAACACATACTCAGTTCATGCAAGAAAAGAGAATAATGGTGTGTTTGGATGGCTCTAAACACTCCCTTAAAGGATTAGACACAGCTATTTCATTTGCCAAACAAACTTCTTCTGTCATATCTGGCGTTCATAGCGATACCACACATGGGTTGTTTACTGCTGTACATACTCCAAAAATAAAAGAAGAGAAATGGACAAACGAAATTAAAGGAATTATGGAGACTGCACGAAAAAAAGTGGAAGGTCAAGGAATTATGTTTGAAGGGATAGTTATTGCAGGAAGAAACGCAGGAATTGATCTTGCAACATTTGCCAATAACCCAAAAAACAAAATTGATCATATAGTAATTGGTGCACGTGGACTAAGTTTGCCAAAGGAGATTTTTCTTGGAAGTACATCCAACTTTGTTATGCATAAGGCAAAACCGCCTGTAACAGTTGTAAAATAAATACAGACATGTGCTCTAGAGAAAAAACTATTTTTTTAATTTCTTGTACGTGATATGATTCAATTTAATAAAATGCACTAAACCAAACCATCTTCTAATGACATGTATGTTTGATTCTCAAATCTGAATTTCATGATATCTTTTATCTATTTAATATTGAATGTTGTTTTAATTTGTGGCAAAAAGCATTATTTGTAATTGTATTGATTTTGCTAGTTCCAGTATCAGCTTTTGGTCAAAACAATTCAAAATATCTTTCATATCAAAACGATCAATATGGCTTTTCAATACAATATCCATCTAGCTGGGTAAAAAATGAACAATTATCAAAAGACCGTACTTTCCCAAACATGATAGATATTGTCACATTTCAATCGTCTACAAAGTTTACTCAATATGGAATTATGTTGATAAAAGATGATACCACTTATCAGGGATTAAGCGGTCAGAAATTTTTAGACAAAATGAAAAGTGAGTTTGGTGGTGCTATTTGCTCTTCTGCAACTGCATCTGGTGCAACATGCATAATGAAAAGTTTGACTGAATCAACCATTACTCATCAAAACGGATATGCGGGATACATGATGGGATTGTCCTTTACAATTTCATCTGATAAAGGACAGAGTCATCCAGTTATCCTTCTTGGAGTGTATCCTGATGGTAATGATATTTGGGTTCTAACTTTATTGGCGTTCTCACAAGATGAGTTCAATCAATTCTCAGATGATCTCACTACAATGGGTAAGTCTTTTATGATTAATAATTATCATGGAGTAAAAGCCACCCAAACCCAAACACAAAAGACAACTGCACAATCAAGTTTTGGCGTAATACAAATCAATTCGGGAGTATTTTCCACATCAAAATATTCATCAGATACTATGATTGTTTCAGGTGAAGTCAACGGTGTTCTACGTGCAACTCCAATCACACTAAAAATCATAAAACCAGATAATACAACTAATGAATTAACAATATTTGTTAAAAAGGATGGCAGCTTTAGTACTCCTGTTATAATTAATAATTGGCCTCCTGGAAGTTATGTTGCAGTTGCAACTTATGGTGATAATGAAATTGGAACCGTGTACTTTCAAGTAATATCCGGAAATACACAATCAACTCCTCAAAATACAATTATAACTCAAAACCCAACTACTCTTTCATATACAAATAACGAGTATCAAATTTCCATCCAATATCCATCAATCTTAGAAAAGAGAGAATCATCTGCTTTTTTCCCAAATGGGATAGGAGTAGTTAATTTTGCGACTTCAAGTCAGCAAACAGGTTTAAACATTGAATTTATTAAAAATGATTCAACTTTTTCAGGTTTGAGTGGTAGTGAATTTCTAAAACAAATGAAAGATCAATATGAAGCCAATTTTTGTAAATATTTTGAAGAAATTAATGGGACATGTTCAATACAAGTGATTTCAGAAGGAGAGGAGTTTACATCTAAAAATGGTTATGTGGGTTTTAGGGCTGGATATTTATTTACAATTTCAAGTCCAATCGATAATTCTCAACTTAACATGATACTACTTCCAATCATGTTTCCTATGGATAATGGTATTTGGGTTTTGACCGCAGGATCTTATTCAGGAGAAGAAATGAAATCGCTTGGAAAATACATGGATAATATGCTTGATACTTTTACAATTTCGGATTATCATAAACCACATTTGGTATTCAATTCTAAGGCAATTCAAAAAGATGATGCAGTATATCTTGTAATTAAAAATCCTGCTACATCACTAAACAAGATTTACAGCATAAAGCTTACTTCAAATAATAAAATAATAAATTTCATAAAAATTGATGGATGGACACAACAACGACTTGATAGTAATTCCGTAATTTACCAAACCGGTTCATCCCCAATTAATCCATCAGATATTTTTAAAGTAAAATTAAAAGTTGATGGTAAAAATTCCGATATTCAATGGGAAGTATTTTCAAAAGATCAAAAGAGTTTGAGTAAAGGGAGAACTATGACATGAATCAAATAACTCCTATGGTGTTTCTTTTGTTTATGTTAATTGTCTTTGGATTTTCTGGAAATTTCAAAGATGTCTCTGCATTAACCCCCGTTGCGGATCTTACAGGCAAATGGACTGGAACTGGACAATTCAAAACTGAAATGTATGGTCTTTCGTGTGCAAATACAGTATCGATTAGTGCCACAATAAATCAAGACGAAAATCAACTTTCTGGAGTTTATTCTTTTGTTGGTACTAGTGCAAAAGATCTAAACCCAGATCCTGAATATGGAGATCGTTGTGCCATTTGGGAAGCAAGTGGGGGGACTTTTTATGGGACATTAGATGGTTCTCGAGTTTCTGTTACATTAAGTGATGATGGATTGACCTATACTGGAACATACACAAGTGGAATAATCAAATTATCAGTCACATCCGATTTGTATAGTGGTTCACTAACACTAACTGCATCTGGTTTCTCACCACCCCCATTTGAGCAAAAAAATACAACTCCTAAACCTACGCCAACTCCCACACCAACTCCCACACCAACTCCCACACCAACTCCTATCCCAGAACCACCACCAGAAGACAAGAGTGTTTCAAATCAAGGAACTGAATCTGTAGATAGTGAGTTAGAAAACACACTTGAACAATTAGAGAATGAGTTAAAACAAAATGATTGGGCTGAAGAAACAGCATTGGATACAGATAAAGATGGCATATCTGATGATTATGATTCATGCCCTACTCAATCTGAAACTTATAACAATTATCAAGATGATGACGGTTGTCCTGATTCACCTGCTCCTGAAATTGTAATTCCAACTAGAATTCCTGATAATTTTTTCAAAGTTAATGGATGTGGTTCTCAAGGAGATAGGGGGATCGATGTACCTGATTTTGATTTTACAGAATCTTGTAACCAACATGACATCTGTTATGCCCGAGGAGGAGATGCCGAAGATAGAAAAATCTGTGATGAACAACTGTATGATTCCATAAAATCAAATAGTGTTCTTGGTAAATTTGGTGCTACTATATATTATTGGGGTGTACGCCTTGGAGGTTCTTCTTCATTTAACTGTGTGAGTGATTCATGTTGATAAAATTAATCCTGATCTCATTACTTGTAGTTTGTGTATTAACAGTCAATTATTATCATAAAAATAATCTCAGTGCCAACAATGATGTTTCATTTAATTGGATTGTTATTCATGCATATGGTGAAGATGGTTCATCTGACACATCTACTAAATATCTTATTTATAAAAATGATAAATATGGATTTACATTAGAATATCCTTCGTCTTGGGCATATCGCGAAGGTAAATTAGGTACATCAGATAAAATAGAATTAGCAAATTTTGTTTCTAATCCTAACACATACATCTCAATTTCAAAATTAATTAACAATAATGAGTTTAGGAATCTTACTGATCAACAGTATCTAGACAAAATGATTAAAAAACAGGAAGAAGAATGCAACCAATCTGTCTCTTTGGATGATTCTGGGGTTAGATGTTATAATTTCAAACCATTATTGTCTACGGTTGAACCGAATGAAAATTATCTTTCATATGTGATTAGCTATACTTACACTGATGAATCAAGTGATAGAACAGTTACTGATAAATCGAAACTTGTAATACAGATTCCTGATCATGATGAAATCTGGAATATCATTGTATCTAGTACAATTGATGATTTACCAAATCATTTAGAAGAAATAGGATCAACTCTTAATTCATTTACAATTTTAACTAAACCCATAGATGTGAAATCCACTACCTCTGAAGATGTCAAGAAAGGTGGTGGTTGTCTTATTGCTACTGCAACTTATGGTTCTGAGCTTGCACCACAAGTACAACAATTACGTGAACTACGAGACAACTCTTTGCTCCAAACAGGATCAGGTACTTCTTTTATGAATGCATTCAATGAATTCTATTATTCATTTAGTCCAACAATAGCAGACTGGGAACGAGAGTCTCCAGTATTCAAAGAAGCAGTAAAAATAACCCTAACTCCAATGATTTCATCCTTATCTATTTTGAATTATGTAGATATGGGTTCAGAAGTTAACGTATTAGGATATGGAATCAGTCTGATTCTATTGAATGTTGGAATGTATTTTGTTGCACCTGGTATTGTGATTCATACAATTAGAAAACGATTTTAGATTTTTTAAGCTAAGTTAGATTAGTTGAATTTTAAAATATCATGACTTTGTTAACATCTTGTGGAGTCAACTAATGATCAAATCCTTAACATTCAAAAACTATAATGATTTGAATTATTTTTGGGTAAAATTTGATTTTATTTATAAACAAAGTAGTTAGTAACTAATTGATTTGACAAAACTATAGTATAATTTTGAATCAAACCAATTTAACAGAATCAATACCATTTGGATATCTTAGATAGTTTATCTCTGTAGTGCACGTATTTTCTAAACTCAATTAAATGATCTAATTTTTTTATAAATGCCATGACAAATTTTTACAAAACTTGCCAAAAATTTTTCATTGTGTTCGAGTCTTCTTGCAAAAATTGATTCTTCAGACAAAAACGATTCACGTAAATGATGAATGTCAACCTTGGGTGAAAAAAACATATACAAAGGAATTCCAGACAAAATAACTATACTTCCAACTATTTTGTCCAAAAAAGAAGTAGAGTATAAAAGATAAAGACAAATTACTATTCCTAACCATGGCAAAATCCTTTGACCATGTAATTTGTGCTCGCTTTCTTTTTTGAGAACGATGAGTGAAAAACATACTAGTAAAAATGAAAAGCTTAGATTAAAAACTGAAAAAGAGATAAGATCAGTTATTCCACCGTAAATAGAAAGAACAAATGCGATGATTCCTTGAATAATCAATGCCATGTATGGGGTCTTGTATTTTGGGTGTGTTTTTGAAAATATTTTAGGAAATAATCCTTTAATCGACATGGCATAAGAGAGTCTTGCAATTCCCAATGTCCCAGACTCGTTTGAACCTGAAACAGAAATCAAGGCTCCAATCCCAATAATTATGGCTCCTGCTGAACCAAGGGTTATGGTACTTACTAAAACTAGAGGTGTTTGAGTTTTTGCAAGATCATCCCAACTTGTGACTCCAAAAAGAACAAAGTTTGTAATTAAATAAAATGAAATTACAACTAATATCCCAGTAATGATTGCTTTAGGAATTGTTTTTTTAGGATTTTTTACTTCACTAGCTGGAAGTGTTCCCATTTCAAAACCCACATAAGCCCAAAATATCAAAACAAGCGCAGTTCCAAAATTGTCTAAACCTAAAGGAATTAGAGGTGTATAGTTTTTTTGAATTAATTCTGGATGTATTGCAAAAAAAACTATTCCAGAAATTATTAGAATAACAAGTGGTGCAAGTTTTACTATGGTTAATGCATCATTTAGTCTGCCAGCAGCTTTTACACTGATGATATTGACAGTTGTCAAACCAAAAAGAAACATTCCTTTCACTAGTATGTCTTGCCAAAAATCAAGTTCGACAAAATAATGTAGGTATTGCGTGAATGCAATCGCAAAAACAGGTAATGCCATCATTTCTGCTATCCACATACTCCAACCAGTGAGAAATCCATAGAATTTGTCAAATGCCTTTGAAACAAAAGCAAACGGTCCACCTACTTTGGGCACATAATAGCTTGAATAAGCAAAAACCAAAGCCAACACCATTGCAAACATTCCTGCAATTATCCACACAAATATTGCAATTGGGCCAACTAATCCAGCTGTTATTGCAGAAGCTATGTAGATATCTGCCCCCACGATTGAACCGATAATTATGTTAGTTAGATCAAAAAACGAAAGATCCTTTTTTAGATTCACTATGAGTCATTATCTATTTAGAATAAAAATTAGCTCGAAAGTATTAGTTTTGAGAATCATTAAATCTTGAATTGATTTTGGAAATTTCAGTAACTTTATGTTTTATTCAATCATAAAATTTTTCGATTATCAAAATTAAGATCCAACATCTTGTTTATTTAAAACAAATGTTGCCTTAGTACATGATAACCTTAAACGATCTTCGAGTATGCAAGTTATGCGGAAATATTTTTTCAAAAAAAGCAGGCGTGACAATAATATCTAGTTGCCCCCAATGTAAAGGAACAAGCTTTGAGCCAATTTCAATGTCAGATGATTTAGAAGAGAAAAAATACCTAGATGAGTTAGATTAAATCTCATATTCAGTTATTGAATTTTTTCTCCATTATTCATTTATAGTTAAAACTAATAACCAAATAATCCATATTTAGTAAACCCAATACGATGTTCAAATTTTTAAAGATAAGGACATAGTAATGATAGATGAAACAAATAGAGTACATCATGATGATCGGAGTTGCTTTGAGTGGAAAGACAACATACCGAAAAGCGAATTTCAATTATGATGTAATTGCCTTATCTTATTTTAATAATAATAGAAAAAAAGAATTTCAATACATAGAAGAATGTCTCAAGGAAGGAAGAAGCGTCATAGTAGATGACACAAATTTGACGGTATCACTACGAAAACAACACATAGATCTTGCAAAAAAATTCAATGCTAGGGTAAGAGGGATATTCATGAATACATCCACAGTATTACTTGAACAAAGACAAAAACGTAGACGTAATTCAATCCCGCTATCTGTAATTTACAAACAGATCAAAGAACTCGAGGTTCCTACAATGGAGGAAGGTTTTGATCAATTAATTGTAAAAAAAGACTACGAACAACCAAGAGGCACATAATCTCTAATAATTATGTCTATAATGTTGTCTATATGATAAAACACATCAATTAGAGCTAAAGCCTACTATTTCATCTGATTAATAATCTATCATGATTATCAAAAATAGAAATCAGAATAACTCTAATGTAAAGAACATGACTAAAATTTTAATCATGAACCCTGAGGCACAGAAAAAGATTGATGAGATACTATATGAAACAAATGAAAAGATCTCATCAATTGTAAATGAAATTAGAAATATCCGATTTTCTAAAATGAGCGAAAATGAAAAACAAATTAAATGTGATAAACTAAGACAGGAGTTTGAACAAGTCATGATTAAGGAAGAAGAGAAAGTAGTTAAAGTGATGAATGATTACCCATGAAAATTAATGATATTGATCCAGATTATGAAACAGTGAAGATTGATCAAATTGGAATACTTGATTCTCTCACTGGCGCAGTTGTATTCAAAGACGAAACAGTTGAATTTGCAATGTCTGGTTTCTCATCGGAAGTTGCAAAATATATTTCAGATTTTTTGGATGGAAAACGTGAGGAACCACCCACAATATATCGGTTGGTTGAACAGATCTGTGAGGAAAATGAAATACGTTTAGTTAATGTTAAAATTTATGAAAGCGGTGGTATTTTCAGAGCAAACCTGTATTTTACTGGAAAAAAAGATTTTGTATTTAGAAATTATAGAGCATCAGATGCAATAGCACTAGCGACATTTTATAGCGTTCCAATTTTAGTAAGAAAATCACTTCTTAAAAAAACAAATTTGTAAAAATAATTTTTTTAAGATAATTTTTTTCCGATAAATATTATAAAAATTAACAATTCTAAAATATCTACTAACAAACATCTATGTCACCCTAGTTTTTCGATCTCTGAGCGGGTTTCTTCTAATTCCTTTTCTAATTCTTCTTTTTCACTAACAGAAATTGAATTATCACATAATTTCTGAAGAATCAAAAATTCTTTGTTTTTTAATGATGAAATATAACTATGTTCACTCATAGATTTTAATCTCTTTAACCTTATTTATCTGAAAGTAGGAAAAATTCCATTGAGAATTTATCATAAATCTTCTGAATTAATCATTGTTTTAAGAATATTGTAAATTTTTAATCTTAGAATCATATCAAAACACAAATTCAAATCTTCTTTCTTTATACGTGGGATTTAGTTTTCCTATGATTGGTATTTTGGTACTACAATATTTGCACCTATTGCTATCATCAAGATTCCATTCTAGTATGTCAAAATTATACCGTCGTACAACAATTTTTTTACATTCATGACAATAGGTATGTTCCAATGGATGTCCTGGGACATTTCCTACATATGCATACCTCAAACCTTCTTTCTTTGCAATTTCATGATGTTTTTCTAATGTAATTACTGGCGTTGGGGGAAACTCCATCATTTTGTATGATGGATGAAATTGTAAAAAGTGGATAGGCATATCAGGTCCAAATTCATCGTATACGAATTTACAGAGTTTTTTTGCATGTTCCAAATTATCGCCTATTTCTGGAACAATCAGATCTGTTATCTCTACATGGATTTTTGTTTTATCGCGTATTTCCAACAAGGTATCAAAAACAGGTTGAGAATTTGGAATTCCAATATACTTTCTAACAAATTTTTCTTCCCCATTTCCCTTAAAATCAACTGTAATGCTATCCAAAAATTCATCCATCATTGAAACTGACTCGGGTGTGCCATACCCATTTGATACAAAAATGTTAAACAATCCATTTTTTCTTGCTAGTATTCCGCAATCTCTGGCATATTCTAAAAATATGCTTGGTTCATTGTACGTGTATGCTATTCCGTGACACCCACTTTCTAGTGCATTTTCTACAACTTTTTCAGGAGTGATGTCAACTCCTTCTATTTTTCGTCTTTGACTGAGATCAAAATTGATACAATATTTACAAAGCCAATTACATCCAGTTGTTCCAATTGAGAATATCTTTGTTCCAGGCATAAAATGGGTTACTGGCTTTTTCTCTATTGGATCAATATGTGCAGCTGCAACCTTTCCGTATACATAAAGTGATAATTTTCCACCTTTGTTTCCCCTGATCCCGCATAATCCTGTTTGATCCTCTCCTAATTCACAATATCTGGCACATGCCAAACATCTTACTTTATGATTTGCTAATCGTTCATAGAGAACAGCTTCTTTTTGCATGGCATGTTTTTGATAAAATATGACATTAACTTATTAGATAATTATCAATTTTGGTAATCATGAGATAGGACTTATGATTAAGTTACAAAGTTTTCCTGTGACAAATAAAATATTTATCGAATCTGTCCATAACATTCCCACATTTAAAAAAAGATTTGAAATTGTAGAGCGAAAAGGAATCGGACATCCTGATACAATTTGTGATTTGGTAATGAATCAAATATCTGTTGATTTATCTAAATTATATCTCAAAGAAACAGGCGCAATCCAACATCATAATATGGACAAAGCATTACTAGTGGCAGGACAAAGCGAAAATAATTTTGGAGGAGGTAAAATCATAAAACCAATAAAAATGATTTTAGGAGATAGGGCCACATTTGACATAGGTGGAAAAAACCTTCCAATAGGGGATTTTGCAATAAGCAGTGCAAAGAAGTGGTTTGAAAAAAACCTGAGATTTGTACATGATACAAACGTAGAATATCAAGTAGAAATAGGCACTACATCTAAGGAACTACAATCAATATTTAAAAATCCTCATTCTTTTGTTGCAAATGATACATCAGTACTTGTAGGATATGCTCCATTTACCGAAACTGAATCAATTGTACTAAACACGGAACAGCACATAAATTCCAAACAATTCAAGAAACGTTTTCCCGAATCAGGTGAAGATGTTAAAGTAATGGGATTTAGAGATACAAATCATGTTGATCTTACCATAGCTACTGCATTTGTAGATCAATTCATCTCATCCGAAAATCAATATTTTCAAAGAAAAGAGGAGATGCTCCAAGAAATAGATGACTATCTAAAAAAGACACATGACCTAAAAATAACTACAGACATGAATTGTCTGGATTCTAAAAACAAAGGCTTGTCTGGTCTCTATATGACGGTTTTAGGCACTTCTGCTGACGGTGCAGATTCTGGACAAGTGGGAAGAGGGAACATGGCTAGTCGTGTGATCTCTCCTTGTAGACCAGCTGGTTCTGAGGCAACCGCAGGCAAAAATCCTGTGAGTCATATTGGCAAAATATACAATGCACTTTCCTTTAAAATTGCACATGAGATACATTCCAAAGTATCTGGTTTAGATGAAGTGTGTGTGTGGATGTATAATGTGATTGGAAGACATGTAAATGATCCAATGGCAATTATTGTACAACCTACAAGTGTAGGTTCATTACAAAATGTAGAAAAAAATCAAATCAATGACATAGTTGAAAAAAATCTGCAAAACATACAAGAGTTTTGCAATGAATTAATTTCAGGCAAATACGAAATAGCATAAAATTTTCACATTTAGATAATTATGTGTGGTATTCTAAATTACTTATTTTGATTCATAATTCCCGCCTAAAAGAGGTACAAAAACATAACCTGGCTGATTTTTTATTTCAACAATTCCACGACGTGTCTTTTTTAGTAAAACTAATGACTGTGGGTATTCTCCCACAGGTGCAATCAGTAACCCATCTATTGATAATTGTTCAAGTAATGGGTCTGGAATTTTTCTACATGCTGCCGTAATTATGATTCTATCAAAAGGAGATTCTTCTGGAAAACCAAAACTACCATCTCCTAAAATTATTTTGACGTTGTTTATTCCTAATTTGTCTAGATTATTTTTGGCAAATTCTACAAGTTCAGGATGTCTTTCAATAGAGTACACCATACCAGGATCTGCCAAATAGGAAAGAATTGCAGTCTGCCAACCTGAACCGCTGCCAATCTCCAGAATTTTTTGTCCTTTTTGTATGTCTAACCATTCTGTCATTCTTGAAACTACTGATGGTTGAGATATTGTCTGATTTTTCATTATTGACAAAGGTTTGTTTTCATAGGCTTCTTCTCTTAGTGACATAGGCACAAATTCATGTCTGTGTACTTTCCTAATAGCTGATTCTACTTTATCATTATTAAGAAATCCCGAATTTTTCATAATGAAAATTAAATCATCAAGTTGTTGATGATATGTTTTATTTTTCATTTTGATTAAAACCCTATCAAAGTAATTATTTTACAAACATCATTATCAAAATTGAAATTCATACCTGTTGTATTTAGTTATATTTGAGTAAAAATGATGAGAATATGGGACTTGCAAATTATGAATAAGATTGTTACATTGTTATTAATTATGACATTAATTTCCGCATCTTCGTTAATATTGTTTGAAAGTCAAACTGCATCTGCGGCACCAACAAGATTGTACTTTTCAGCATCCCAAACTCCTAGTGTTAGTCCAAGTTTTGGAAGTTGGGGTTATACAACAGAAGCAGGGCGTTATGCATTGTTATCTTCAAAAGCTGTATCGGGTGAATCACTGGTAACTGGGACACGAATTGGACCATCTAATAGTGGAATAACACAGTTAGACAGACAATATGTTTCAGAACCAATGAGTGTGGGGTTGGTATTTACAAGTGGCAGTACATCTGTAAAGGCACAACTTCAATGCCGGGAATTTCAAAATGGTGATAATACTCAATCAGGATTATCTATACGAATTGTGAGTAATGATGGAACAACAACGCGAGCAATATTGTTAGCGCCAGCTAATTATGGATTGACATCAGGCGAATTCGGTACCACTCTAAGAAATGCAGCATACGCAAATGGAGATACTGTTACTTCATCATATACTACTGTAGGAGGAGATCGATTGGTAGTGGAAATAGGATATACGGATAATACTGGATCTAGTGTAGAAGGACAATGTAGGTACGGTGCACCAAGTGGTACAGATTTACCAGAAGATGAAACAACTACTACTACAAATAATGTTCCTTGGATTGAATTTTCAAATACTGTAACATTTGCAACTGCCCCTTCCCAAGTAACAGGACTGAGTGCAACTGCAGTATCATCATCTCAAATTGATTTGTCATGGACTGCACCATCTGATGGCGGTTCTCCAATTACAGGATACAAGATAGAAAGAGAGTCACCAGTTGGTGGTGGATGGAGTACACTA
>DATIFS010000097.1:0-2495 GCA_035455105.1 Nitrosarchaeum sp. | reverse complement strand
TTCTTCTCCATTTACGCGCAGTACATGTTCCATTAGCATTGCGCTTTTTGATGAAAATATAGCCAGATCATTTAGTGCAGGATAGAAATTTTTTCCATCTATTTTAATTCCAAGACGGGTTATGTTTTCTACAACAAAATCTCCTGTCTTTAGCCTGTTTACAAAGGAAGAAAATTCTTTAAGATCAATTTGAGCCAAAAATCCACTAGATTCAGATTCATTTATCCCTAAAACTGGCACTTCGGAATCAAGTATTTTATGAAAATAATTTCTAACCCCCTTGTCTCCACCAGTCACTACAACACAATCAGTATCCTTTGATGGAGATTTGTTTCCAAGATAATACGCATCTACTCCTCGTTCATCAAGAATTGCTCTGACAGATTTTACTGCCTGGTCTTGTTCTTGGTTTGATATAGCAATGCGCACGGATGAGATCCTGCATTGTACAATAAAAGTCTAGATCTGGGCATACTTGACCAGATTATACAGGTATGATGCGTTTGTTTCTATTGCACCACGGGACGGAATTTTGCCAAGACCAGTAGCTCTTGTCTCAATTGCAGCTTGGGCAGAACCGACTGCAAAACACATTGCCCAAAAAAAGTCCTTTTCTTTTAGAAAGGTACAAGAAAATGTTGAACAAAAGATATCGCCAATTCCCGTGGTGTCATAAACTTGGTTGCTTGGGATGGTAAGAAAATATAACTTGTCTTTGACAAGGACTGTAATTTCACGCTTGTTTGTATACAGAACATGCTCTACACCTTTTTTTTGCAATGATATCATTGCTTCTTTTCCACTTTGTCCAGTCAAGGAATACGCCTCGTCGACATCGACTTTGATTGCAGAAATATTGGAAAGATCAAGGTCAGTCTTTTCAAGATAGATTTTGTTATTTTCATCTATTCTTCGCAAAAACCCTTGAGGATCAAGCATGGTAAACTTGAAATCTTTTTTTAGCTTTCCTAGTGTTTCTTGCGATATCTCATCAAAGACAGGACTAATTATACATCCATCAGCATCAGATTTTTCATATTCTATTGGCAAACACTTTTTTTTCAGGTAAAGGTTTCTTTCTGTCCCTATAATTTCAAGTGAAAATCGTGTAGTTGGAACATCAGATATTGATCTTTGTGTGATAAAGATTTTATTTTTTTCAAGCATTTCCTTGTAAACAAAATCAGGACCCACTCTGGTGTGAAACTCTACATCGAATTTCAAATTCCTTGCAGTCAAGCCACAGTAACAAGCTGGACCACCTGCTGTCTCTACCGTCTTTCCTTCTCTTGATATTTCATCTACTGTACAGTGAGAAAAAATTGCAATCTTCATCTCATTTCTTGCTATAAGGGTTCAAATTTAGCCTTTTTTTATTGACTTTTTTTCAAAACAAGAGTGACATAATATCTGACCCTTATCTACTATTAGTTCCACGTTTGAGACAAGACAGACATGGCATAGGCCTTTCATATTATCTATAACTAGATTAACTGATTTAAATTTCTTAAACTTTGATTAACGAGTAAAGAACACACCTTTTCTTGGTTACATATAGTTCATTGACAAGATAAATGAATCACTTGTATGACACCAATAACCAAATTTCTTATGGTGTTGTTTTGGATGACAAGATAGGAACTGCCTCTTGTGCAACAGGTTCCTTTGGATTTTGTTGTATAGATGAATTTACAATTGATTCCCCAGTAACATTTTTGGCCGCAGGTGTTGTGATTGTACCATCTGAGCTTGTCATGGAAAAATTACCAATCATTTGAATCGAAATTCCAAGAATTGCAGCGCCTAGTAGTGACCCAATTACTATTGCAATCCACTTTGCAGACATTATACACAAATCTTAGACAGATATCACTGATAAACTTTGGATACGTAATTTGTCTCAATTATCATGTCTTGAATCAGGCAAGGATTTCCAAATAACCAACTTTTCCCTGTAAGTAATTAATTAAAAAGACAAAATGATTTACTTGACAAAAAGGCCCTTTGAACATGGAAATAGAACAGGTTTTCCTAAATATCGTCATCATTTTGGCTGCGGCCCGAATATTAGGCGAAGTGTTTCGAAGGATGAAACAGCCAGCCCTAGTTGGGGAACTGTTGGCGGGAATGATTTTAGGTCCTTCACTGTTTGGCTTTGTTCATACCGACAAAAGTTTTGACGTGCTTACAAGTATTGCAGTATTCTTTCTAATGCTTCTTGCGGGTCTTGAAATGGATCTGCGAGAAATAAAAAGAGCAGGCAAGTCAGCAGTTGTAATTTCGCTGATTGCTTTTACCATTCCCTTTGTTGCCGGAAGCCAAGTGGCATTGTTATTTGGATTATCCACTGTCCAGTCACTTTTCATGGGATTACTTTTGTCCATTACCGCAGTTCCAGTAAGCGCCATAGTTCTAAAGGAATTTGGAATATTAAAAAGCAAGATTGGCAATACAGTGATAACAGCAGCTGTCATCAATGACATTTTAGCACTTGT
>DATIFS010000096.1:0-25709 GCA_035455105.1 Nitrosarchaeum sp. | reverse complement strand
TTATTTTAGAAAAACTAGTCGTGTGTTTTTTTGGAGAAATACAAAATTCGTATGGATATGATGGAGCCCAAGGACAAAATGCAATGAATCCCTCAGTTTGAATAATTTGTCTAGGACCACCCATTTCATCATTAACAATTTTGCACATTGGACATACACCTTTTTCATTTAGAATTTTGTAAGATGCTTCTGCCTCTTCTTCGATAATTGGGGGAATTGTAGAAAATGTCAAGATATTCAAATGAGGGTGTGGATTTTGACTACCCGCAGACTCGCCCTGATCAGCAAAAATTGAGACATATGTAACTCCTTTTTGAGTATACAGCCAGCGTAGTCTGTCTTGAACAACAACAAGTACGTTTGACCATTGTTCAGTATCAATAGTGGCCAGAGTATCCTTTTCTTTTGGAGAAGCAACTACAATGTAATGATAACCATAAGAAGGCTCACTGTAATGAGGTCTATCACTGTATGAATTTTCAGTTTCAACTGAAACTATTGGATTTTTACTTTCAAAAACTCTAATTGACCAACCTTCAACATATTCATCTTCACTGTCTTGAAGACGTTGTAACATACCATCTTTTGCAACAAGTGAAAGAACAGAAGGATTTGTCATAGATTCATTTCCAGGAGCAAATGGTGATTTTTTAGGATCAACTACTTTGTCATCTTTTTTAGAGACGATCATAAAACGCTCAGAAACATAATCTTTGCGCATATCTCCCATAATTCATACTTGAAGTTCATGTATGTTAAAACGTTTTCCAATATACTAAAAAATTAAAATAAGAAAAAGATCAGTCCAAAAAAAATATTTTAATAAAATATAATGAATGTCAAAAACATGATCAATCTTTTGAAAAAATAATTTAGATGTTTTTTCAAGATTGAGCAATAATTTAATTTTGATCGCATGTTCTGATGCAAGATTTAAAGGAGAGCAGAAAAAAGTTGGGGAATATGAAGGGCATTAAAAATTCTGATATTCACATGATTTACGTTCTTTTAGACGGGGTGGGAGATCTACCGCATCCTGATTTAAATGGTAAAACACCACTTGAAGCTGCTAATACTCCAACCCTTGATAAATTAGCACAAAATGGAGTAATTGGAGAAGTAATATCAGTTGGAAAAGGAATTGCACCAGAGTCAGACATTGCAGTTTTCAATATGTTAGGATACAAATTTCATCATGTAGATTATGCAGGTAGAGGAGTTATAGAAGCCATAGGAGTAGGAATTGATTTTAAAGATGGTGATTTGGCATTAAGAGGCAATTATGCCACATTAGATGACGAAGGCGTAATCATAGATAGAAGAGCAGGAAGACACATAGAAAAAAAAGATGCAGATGAAATTGCCAAAGAGATAGAAAATAAAATTAAGTTTTCATATCCAAATACGACAGTAGTTGTTTCACCCACCATAGGGCATAGAGTTACAGTAAGAATCAGAACTGGCGGAGAAAAACTTTCATCACAAATAACCAACACAGACCCAGCATATGCCAGAGTAGAAGGCATGGGAATAGCAAAAGCAGTAGGAGATTTTTTACGAATTGAAAAATGCTTCCCTCTTGATGAAACAGAAAATGCCAAAAAAACAGCAAAATTAGTTAATGAATTTACTGAGCAGTCACTAAAAATTATGAAGGAAAGCTCAGTTAATAAAAAAAGAAGAGAAGATAAAAAGAAAAGTCTCAGTTGTATTTTACTAAGAGATGCAGGTAACAAATACCCAGATGTGAAGCCCATCAATGAAATGTATGCAATGAATTTTTCATGTATTGTAGATATGCCAGTGGAACTTGGAATTTCAGAAGTGCTAAAAATGAAAGCATTTGAAGCAGGAGGATTAACAGATTATGAAGAGAAGGCAAGAGTAGCTGCAAAGGCAATGGAGACTCAAAATGCAATATATGTTCACCTAAAAGGTCCAGACGAATTTGGTCATGACGGAGATGCAATTGGAAAAATGAAAAACATTGAAGAGATTGACCGTAGATTTTTCAAAACATTACTTGAAAATATTAATTTTGATAAAGTTGCAATAGTGATTTCTGCAGATCATTCCACTCCATGTATTAACAAAGGACACAGTGATGATCCTGTACCAATTTTAGTATCAGGAAAGTTTATCAAAAATGATGGAACCACTAGAATGACAGAGAATCAAGCCAAGAAAGGAAGTATAGGTCTCATTCAAGGTGCAGACGTACTTACAACATCTCTCAATTTAATTAAATCGCAAATATAACCAAGTCTTTAGTTTTTTGCATTTCTTTTATTTTATTTCTAATCCTATCAACATCAATGTTACTATACACTGCAGGAGAATCGCCCAATTTTTCCAATGAACGACTTAACATACCAATACCTACATTGTGTTCATTTTTTTGCCCATGAGCAAAAGCTACTGCAAGAAGAATGATGCCTTGTACTAGATCTTTTTCTGTACCATAACACTGTTTCCAAACACCTTCCAAAGATTCATGACTTTCCCAAAACCGTTCATTATTAAAATAATAAACTCCATCTTTGATTCCTTGTTCTTTTCCAATTTTTTCATCCACAACATGTCGTATATTATCTAATTCGCCAATTGGTGCTAATTTTTGAATTAGTAAATCTAGATCATCAGGATTAACAGAGACATCCAATTCTACAAAGGTGCTTGCCACACGTGCAACTCTTACTGAAGCATGCATGTCTGAACAAAGTTCTCTTGCTCGATAAACAAGTTCAGTTGAATGAATAGGAAGATAGCCATTATTTTTTAAATGAATCATGTATCGTTGCATAGGGTTATTTGACTTAATTTTCTTAAATTTCTTCGCTAATTTCAATCAAGGTTTATATGAAATATCTGAAGGATTTTGGGTACATGTCTATTATTCAGACGGTAAATGACGTAAATAACGCCTTTTTATCAAGAAGGGAGTTAATTTGTAATTTTACCGGATTGGGAGGAAAACTCAAAAAACTAGAAGCGATCGACATGATTACAAAAGAATTCAAGTTATCAGGAAAAGTAGTAGTACCAATAAGATTGCAAACACATGTAGGAAAACCACTTGTTACAGGAACTTTCTATGTTTATGATGACGAGGCACTTGCAAAAAAACACATCAACCCAGTAATATTTGAAAGATTAGAGAAATCAAAAGCCAAACTAGCTGAGGCAGAAAGTGCAGAGGTAAAACCGGAGACAACTGAGTAATGGCAGCAAAAAAAGCATCTGCTGGAAAAAAAGGATCCAGTCCAAATGTCTATAAATATTTCAAAGTTGAAGGAGATAAATTAACTAGAGGTAGAAAGAATTGTTCAAGATGCGGAAAAGGAGTTTTTATGTCCAAACATAAAAATAGAAACACGTGTGGCAAATGTGGTCTAACAGAATTTAATCAATAAAAAAAATTTCTCAAAATAACAAATCTTGTTAAATTAAAAATATTATATTAATTTACAAAATATAAAAACGACAATAAATCAAATAAAATATAATAGTAAGAGAATTGCAAGTAAAAAAGAATAGTGAAAAAATGAATTATGAAAAACTATGCGATGAAGTACTAAAAATGAATCCACGTATTAGATTTACAGGAGTTTTAGATAGTAAGGGGGATTTAATAGCTGAAAAAAGTCGTGAGGATGCAAAATTACTTAGCCCAGACGAAGTAAAAATGTCAATTCATTACACTTATGAGCGATGGACAAGACTTCAAAATTTATCTTATAAATTTGGTAAAGAAAAACTAGCAATTACGGAATATGAAAATGTCGTTTTGATTAGTTTGCATCTTAACAAAAATCTCTTTTTGTTAAGTACAGACCCAAACACTGACTATACAAGCATAATTTCCAAAACTAATACATTGATTACAAATTTCATAAAATAGTTATTTCAAAATAAGAACATACCATTATCAATAGAGAAACATGATCATATGTGATTTCATCAATAAAGTTTTTTTTTGCGAATTTTAGTACTTTTTTGTTCTAATTGGTCTAATTTATGTAAAAATGCAGGATCTAATTTTATTTTAGATAATGACTCTGCAGATAATTTTACAGTGTTTGCATCAAGTGAGATGTTTATTTTTGGGAGACCTTTCTCTAACCAAAATTTTATCACCTTGTCTTCTAACTTGTAATCTTTAAAACCTGCAGGAAATCGCTTTGTTATATGATTTAACAGAGTTCTGTCATTAAACACAGCTTTTGGATCAAATAGTCGGGTTTCATCAGCATAAACACTTTCAAATAAATTTCCAGTTACTTCATCAGAAAGTAAATCCATTTTGGAAATTTTTCTAGTCAAATCCAAAAAGTGTAAAAATTCATGAGCCAAAATAGCATGAATGGTACCTTTAAGACCATATGCAACTAGTGGTGCAGAAATCTGAATTACAACATGAAATTTATCATCATAAAATACAGGAATCGTACGAGCAAATAATATTCCAAATTCATAAGAATTTGGATCAGGTGAAGAGATAACAATTGATGGCTCCACATAAGCTGTAGGATAACGGATTCCAGATGCTTTTTCAATTCTATTAATTCCATCAACTATGATAGGGAAGCGATTCACAACCAGAGAATAGACATCATCTGGGATGAATCCTTTGGTATGTGCATCCTTTAATCGAATTAATGGATCCAATGCATTATCTTGAGAAAATTGAACGTAAAAATGTTAATCCTATCTAGATTTTGGTTTTCCGGATTTTGCTGTCTTTTTTCTGCGTCTGTCAGCTCTTTGATCTGCACGTCTGTTATGTTTACCTTTTTTTCTAATGGGCATGATTTATCTGAAAATTAGGGATTAGTTAATTGTTATCATTTTAGGTCAATATCAAGAAAATCAAACGTTTCACAAGTGCAGTTATCATTCATAATTTGACATATACCAGGAGTCACATCATCGCCATCTACAAATCGTTTTACAGGTAGTCCACCTTCTGCTTTAATAAATAAAGTAAAATGGTTTTTTGTAGTTTTTTTATATTTTAAATCAGAAATAATTTTTTCAGAACGTTTTCCAGACTTTTCATAAACTATAACAGGCTTACTTGTTATATTTTTTAATTTCTTCAAGTTTATTGTCAAAATATCATTTTCGGTAGTAATTTCTAATATTATTGAGGAGTTGAATCTAATAGGAATTTTTGGAAGTTCAGAAATGATTTTACAATTATGAACAACTACAGAGTCAAGGTTTATTTTTTTTGGCATGCTGGAGTTTCTTTTTAACGGGTTTTGGAGTTTCACAAAAAATGGACGGCCGGAACCTAAAACTAAACTGTCTTTATCCTCACCACCAACCCAAGTAAATTTTGCTATTGTTCCTCCAAATTCATTAAAAAGAAATTCTGAGATTTTTCCTTCTACACTATCATATTCAGATATACCATGGAAATTGCAGATTCTGCAACCTTTACCAAAACAATTAGTGCATGATTTTTGTTTTTGAGTAAGTCCTCGCTTAGATTTAGTGTATCGTCCATGAATTAGAATTGGTTTTGAACGTAATTGACATGATTCATCTTTAAAATTAATTGTAAAAGTTAGATCGGGATTTAAAAAATCAATTGTTTTCTTTGTTTTTTTAATGAATTGTTTTCCAAGTTCTTTGGTGATATCAGTTTTAACGCTGTCAATTCCTCTAAGTTTGTATTTAGATCTAATATAATCATCTCTATCTATAATTGATGGTTTAATTAAAGCCCCAATAACAAGTGATGAAAAATCATATTGTGAAGAATAATCCAGCATTAGTTTCAAATATGGTGCCAGATGATCTAAAAGATTTTTACAGATGAAACATTTTTTATCAGATTGTTTTGTATGTGTTTTTAATTTTTTTCCAAGTAATTTATTTGAGGATAGATTCATTTTTTTAGAAAACAATCTACCTAAACAGCTGTCACATAAATAATGAGATTTTAGAATTCGATTTGCAATTGGAATAATTTCTGTAATAGCCATCTTATTTTCTAATTAACAAATAGTTTGTAATTCTAACCAAAACCCATACGACGAAGAGTACCCTGCATTTGTCTTCCTTTTGATGCTTTCATCATATTTTTTGAATTTTTGTAATTCTTGAGCAGTTCTTTGACTTCATGTTCGGGCCAACCAGAACCACGTGAAATTCTTTTAATTCTCGATGAGTTCATTATATCAGGATCTGCTTTTTCTGCTTTAGTCATACTTTGAATAATGAATCTCCATTTTGATACCCTATCTTCCATTTGATCTAATTGATCATCTTTTACCATACCTGAAAGACCAGGCATATTATCAAGAAATCCTTTTAGTGAGCCTACCTTAGTTACTTCCTCTAATTGATAGAAAAAGTCATCCATGTTCATTTTTCCACTGGAAATTCTCTTTAGTCTAACATCATCACCTTCATTTTCCAATCTTTTTGCTAAATCTAAAACTGCTTGAATATCGCCCATTCCAAGTAATCTACCAACAAATCTAGTTGGAGAAAATTTTTCTAAATCGTCAATTCTTTCTCCGGTTCCCACATACATGATTTGAGCGCCAGTAGCTGCAGAAGCAGCGATTGCACCACCACCTTTTGCAGAACTATCTAATTTTGTAATAATAATTCCACCAACTGGAATTGTTTTATGAAATGCCTCAGCTTGATTGAAACATTGTTGACCAATTGTTCCGTCAATTACAAGAATTGCAAGATCAGGATCAGCCACTTTGTTAATTTGCATCATTTCAGATAATAGATCTTTTTCCTCTTTGTGTCGTCCAGCAGTATCAATTATTATTACATCTAAAGGCAAATTTTCAAAATATTTTAAACCATTTTTTACTATATCTGGAGAATCTTTGTTGTTTGGTTCTCCAAACACTTCAACGTTAGATTTTTCACACATAGTTCGCAATTGAACTAATGCACCGGGTCTGTATGTGTCAGCACCTATTACCCCTACTGAATAGCCTTGCTTAGTTAGAAATTTAGCAAGTTTTGCAGTCACAGTTGTTTTACCGCTACCTTGAATTCCAAGCATGATGATTTTGTTTTGTTTGCCAGGTTTGAAATCAAAATCGGTTTCTTTACCAAGTAACTTTGCAAGTTCGTCATATAGAATTTTTACAATGTGATCTTTTCTAGATAATCCAGGAGGAGGAGTCTCATTTAATGAACGTGCTTCTAATTGCTTTGTAATTTCAAGAACCAATCTCACATTAACATCAGATTGCAATAATGCTCTTTGAACATCTTTTGAGAGTTCTTTGATTAGTTCCTCATCTATACCAGAAGATTTTACAATTTTTTTGATGGCATCACGAAGATTGTTCTTTAGATTATCAAGCATTGTGATTTAGCCTCGCTTCCACTATTTCAAACCTTCCTCTATAACCATCCCAAGTTTTTTTTCCTTTAATTATTTTAATATTTTGTGAAAAAAGAGGACAGTCTACAACAAATGTTTCGGCTTCGCCACCTTCAAAATTTAGATTAAAACCAAATTTTTGAGAGAGATCATAAAGAGTAGCAATATCGTTTTTTGTAATAATTTTTCCAAGCCATGAATCATCGAGTCCTCCAGATGAGACACTAGTAATAACAAATACAAAATTTGAAGATATTAGCTCATTCATGTACTCAAGAGGTTCACGATTCCATATTGGGGTGACTGGTTTTAGATTTAATTTGTCACATAAATTTTCAAATTTTTCTTTTTGAAATTTACTTTGTATGCCACCGTGCACTAGTCCCTCCACTTGATACTCGTCAATGGATTGTTTCAGGATTTTTTCTAGTAAATGGATTTCATTACCAGCATCATCAGATGTAGATTTAATTGTAAGTTGAGGAATGTGCATTGCTTGTGATTGTAAATGCGTCCAAGACAAATTAGGATAATGTAACAAATGACTTTCGTCAGATTTTGGGAAAACACTCAAGAGACATTTTATTTCATGTTTTTGTTTTTTTGCCAAATAAATAGAATACATGCTATCCTTTCCTCCTGAAAAAAGAGCTGCTAATTTCATGTCAGTAAAAAAAAATAACAGATCTTTAAAGAAAATATGTATGGATGCTTCATTACTCATAATCCTCATCAAACATCAGACGGCTTTTCCGCTCATCATCAGCACCCATACTAATTTTTAATATGTATTATTTTAAGGAGGGATGTTACTTGCATACTCACTTCATAACACATATTCTCTGTCACCATGTTCTTGTATTTACTAGACGTGGGTCAAATATATCCCATAATGAAGAACAAGATATGGAATTAGTCTAATTTTTATCAGGAACTGATACTAAATTCGACATAAATGAAATAACCATTAGAACACCACACATGAGTTCAAGACAGGTTAGCAGTTTAATCTTAGATTGAAAAACATGCTGAGCATTTTGAACAAACATTTTGTTAATTATCAATACGAGTCTCAATTATTATGAAATATGCAGGATGTACAAAACTAGCACATGGGACAGTTATGCATTATTTGAATGCAAATGGAAACATTGAATCTTATTTTGATACGAATTAGAATTCATAGTTCTGATGAAATCATGTTGGGAATTTTATTTGTAGTACTATAACATAACAAGAACAGACATTCACAGTAAAGTTCAGGTTTGATTTTTGTAATACAATCGTATAACATCATTTACAACCACATTTGTGTCAACGTCTTTTTCTGCACTTACAAGAAGTAAATAATCATCCCCCAAATAAAATGAAAATCGCTTTACTTTATCATATTCAGCCAAAGTGTATTTTGTTTTGCCAAGCCACTGCGACATTTCTTTGCGCGCTTGCCAATCAATAATGGAAAGTGTAACCAATTCATTTTCTTTATGCTCTGAGAGTAAGCTAGTCAAGCCTTTACGCAATCCCCCTCCAACACGAACAGCCCATTGATCATAGACAGTTGCAAATCGAATTTTTGGATTGCTGTCTAAAATTTGAGAGCAGAAATTTTCGTAATCCAATGATTATCCATTATTATCATATTATTAGAGTTTTATTGGTTTGAGGCTTCTGAAACAACATAGCCACCACTAGTAGGTTCTGGTGGAGGAATTTTTTTTGCGCTTCCCAATCCCAATGTTGTGATGATTACAGAGGCCATGATTACAGAAAAGACAATTTGTGAATATGCAGTGGCATTAGGCAATCCAAGAGTCAATGGAAAGGTTGCAAGGACTGCAGCTGCAAGTCCTCTAGGGATCATAATACTGGTAACTTTTTTATCCAAATGAGAAAATCGTTTGGTCAAAAGGATTTTGACGATAACTGTTCGAGAAAAATAAATTGCAATTGTCACAGATATACCAAATATGATAAATTCAATATTTCCAAAGCTTGCAAGCAGGCCAACAAATACAAAGAAAAAGGTTCTAACCAAGAAAGTTATTTGATTATGAGTTGGATCATCTGTGTCAATTTTTGGCAAAGGGAATCGTAGGTATTTTGCCAAGCGACGTTTGTTCCCCAACATCAAACCAAACACTAGTGCGGTAAGTGCACCGGATTCTCCAAAATAATTTGCCAAGAAATAAAGAATAAACAAAATGGCTAATGTGAGCATATAGCTGTGCTTGCTTGAAGAAAGTTTTGTAGTCACATACATCCATGGAATTCCAACTCCCAATCCAAGAATCAATCCAACTACTAAGGCGTTTTCAATAGTGGAACCCATAAAACTGATATCCAGAGTACCAGACAATACAGCCCCAAATAATACAAAAGCAATCACAGTAGCTAGAATATCAGTAAGTGCAGATTCAAAGCTTAACAGTGATTTTGCACCATCTGAAATTTTTAGATTTCTTACCAAACCAAAAACAATAGCAGAGCTGCTTCCACCAACTATAGAACCAAGTAATATTCCTTCTATCCATTCCCATCCAAGTCCATAATGTGCAAATGCTGCAACTATTCCAACGGAAACAGCAAAACCCAGAACAGATAAAATTATTGCAAAATGAGCTGTGCTTGCGATACTTTTTAGATCCAAATTTAATCCGCCATCATACATGATAATGATTAATGCAAGAGCAGCAAAGTAAGGTACAACTTGAAGAACAACTTCGGTATGAATCAATCCTAACACAGGCCCAACTATTATTCCCAAAATCATTAAAAATGCAACATCAGGAATTCCTGTTTTTTTAAAGAATGCCTCTCCAATTACTCCAAAGAAGATAACAGCACCAGCAACAAGAAGTAGTATAGGAGCAGAAACTATCGAATCAGATGATATCGAAGTAAAAACATGTGTTAGATTTTGAAGAGGTGTAAAGTCAAAAGAATTAAGGCCTATTTTTTCACTTAAATCAGAAAAAAAACCAGAAGGATCTACAGAATTAGATACATTTTGTATTGATAGAAAAAATACCTCAAGTATAGATAAAAAAACCTGCATGTATCTCACTTAAGATTGGATTGTGGATTAATACAAAATACTGTAAACAATAATTGACACAAGTCTAATCATAACACAACATTATGATTTTGGATATATGAAATAGTAAGTTCTGCCATCAGAATGTTCCAATCATAAAGTTTTCATAACATGCAACAAATCACTTTCTTGCAAATTCTTTTTGATTTTAACTGAGATCAAAACATCATTTTTTATAATGTTTATTTGGATATGCTCAAAGATAGATGTGTACTTTGGTATTTGTTTACCATCAAATGAGATTGAATGTGATTGAGATGTTAAAAATCCATTCTCAATTAGATGTTTAATCTTTCGGTAACCAGATGTTTGTGGAATGTTGCATTTTTGCAGTATCTCATATATGGTTAATTCTTTATCAATAGCACAATTTAGTATATTTTTCTTCATTTCATCACCAAAGGTTTCAAGAAACAGCATTGTTAGATGATTGTCTTTAACTGTGATACCGACATCGTTTTGCATAGATTTTGAATCCAACGACAAAATAGAGTCAAAGCACTTTCTCTCTATAGAATCAGCTCCTCTGCCAAAGAACTCTCTTAAAACAACATCAAATTTACTAAATTGAGACAAGGATTCATAGATACCAATTCCAAATTTTTCGGCTAGTCGTGATTTAATTTTGGTTAGTGTGTGTTGACCAAGATTTTTTACAATAACCGATTCAATAGATTTTGCAAAAAAGGCATCAATTTCATTCATTATAATTTTAATTTAATAATGCTAGATAATAAATGATCATCGTTTTTAAGATCAGCATAAAAATCACCATTTCAACAATTGAATAACATCATAATTTAAGAAATAGTCTTGCTGAGAAATTATCAGTAACAAAGCTTCGAAATTACTTAATAGATGCAAGAGATCTAAAGCACAATGAAATACGTAAAACTGTTTTTAGCACTTGCAATTATCATGGCAGTGGCAATTGCACCATCAACTGGAGTATTTGCACAATCAGATGCAAATAAAGATGCTAAAACCACAGACAAACAAATCTACAAAGACGAACAAAAACAAGTTCGCGACCAAATAAAAGAACAAAGACAAGACATCAAATCCCAGTTAAACGATTTAAAGGACCTACGAAATGACCTACGAAAGAACAAAAGTTCTGAGACAGATGTTATTCCATCATTAACATTCTCAGGAAAAGTTACTGGTTGGGCACTTATAGGTGGAAAAGCAGTTCCTGCAACATTAGATCTTTCAGGAGAAGCTGGAAAAATAGGCCAACGGGGTTTGAAGATAAATGGAACCGCAACAGCCGAAATTGGGGATAGAAATGTCACATTTGATCTTCAAGGATTTGCCAGAGGAAATCATGTTTCACTTAAAGGAACTACAAGTGAATTTGACTCTGTAATGATTCAACTCAACGGCTACTTTGCACCAATATCTGATGAACAGGGTTCATTTGCACTTGCATTTCACAGATCTGCAATTATCAATGAACATGCAAACATCAGAATTCCATTGGTACTAGTAGGACAGGTAGATACTACTCCAATCGGTGATGTAGTTGAACCAACAGAAATGGATTCTGTAGATGTATCAAAAGAGTTAACGGCACTTTTTAGTTAAAGTCAATCTCTTTTTCTTTTTTTAATTTTAATCAACTAAAATATCTAAAATCAATATATTTGAGTTAAAAATTAATAAAATGTGGAATTTGTAGTTGATCAACAAGTACAAGATATAGAATTACCTGAAAATCTAAAATTAAACACATTTTTGCAAGAATTTCACTCAGATTGTCCTCATCCTGAATGCAGTTTTGGATTTTACGGATTTGCATTTGGTCAGTCTCCATTTCCTGTACCCAAACTAGTTCAGAATGCATTGGTGAAAAATGCAGATAAAGGTGCATATGCATCGGTTCAAGGAATACCAGAATTAAGAAATGCGATATCAAAATACAACAAACATTATTTTGGAATGGATGTTGAACCTCAGAGAATCTATGTAGGTCCAGGCACAAAGGAATTAATTTTTAATTTGTTTGAAGTATTACATGGAACTGTAATTTTACCTACTCCTGCTTGGCTTGGATATCTTCCTCAAATTAGACTATTGAAAAAAAATTTTCATATGCTGCCAACTGCTGCAAATAGAAAAATTTCTCCAAACGATCTTAGAAAACTTGCGTTAAGACTGCATGATAGACAAAAAATTTTAATTTTAAACAATCCCAACAATCCTACAGGATCACTATATCACAGATTAGAATTGGAAGAAATAGCAGATGTGTGTAGAGAACAAAACATCACGATAATATCTGATGAAATCTATGCCCAAACAACTTATGATTTTTCAAAGTTTGTAAGTATGGGAAAAATTTATCCTGAAGGAACTTTTGTGACAAACGGATTATCAAAATCCCATGCTGCAGGAGGATATAGGCTCGGATATGTCATATTTCCACAAAACGCATTAGAACTTCAGACACAGTTTAAAAAAATACTTGCAACCGAATATACTGCAGTATCAACGCCAATTCAACATGCAGCGGTTGCTGGGTTTGAGATTAGCGATGAAATGAATGAATATTTTACAGTTACAAGGAACATTCACAAAATTATGGGTGAATATACATACAACAAACTATCTGAAATTAAAGGAGTCAGAGTCACAAAACCTGAAGCAACGTTTTATCTTTTGGCAGATTTTAATTATTATGCACTAGAATTACAAACCGCAAAAATTACAACATCACAAAAATTATCAGAGGCATTGATTGTTCATCCATATCATACTGCAATAGTAGGTGGAGATAGTCTAGTTTTAGAAAGAACGGACTATAGTGCAAGAATCGCATATGTAGATTATAATGGAACCAAAGTTTATGAAAATTATCAAAATCAAAAACCGAAAACGCCTTCAGAGAGAGAAGAATTTGTAAAAAACAATGCTCCAAAAATAGTAAATGGAATTAAAATGATCGAGCGATTCTTCGAGCAGATAAAAAAAGACAATCTGAGTAACATTAAAGCAAAAAATGAAAGTCTAAGAATTACTAGTTAGAATTTTTAATTTAATACATCATTGTGTTGTAAAAAAACATAAAACCAAATAACCAACATTAATGTACGGCAAAATACTAGTCTATACATGGCAAATTATACTGCTCAAGTGAATTCGATACACAAAAAATTCGCAGATGCACTAAAAAAAGCAAAAACAAGACAAGGGCTAAACAAAGCATACAGCACTCATAAAAAAGAACATGAGAGACTACTCAAAAGTCATCTTAATGAAGAAATGAGACAAATCAAAAAGGCCAAAGCAAAGTTAGACTAGTCAAATACTTTTTTATTTTTATTTCATATACATTCACACAAAATTCACAGATAAGCAGAAATTCAAAAGGATACAATAATTTTAGATAAACTTTTTTACCTTACTAATATTGAGGTGATATTGCCAATTTATAATCAAACTCTAAAAGAACTATTACCTCTTTCTTTGAGAACTACACCTGCCGTAAGCATTAGAAAAGAGAATAAAATGTGGACAGCCACATGTATGTTAATGCATTATTTAGAATCATTTACAGACTCCCTAGTTGTAACTGAAGAAGATGAAAAACCAATCGGAGTAATTGGAGGAAAGGAAGTAATCACAAATATTTTTGAAAATCCAACATCTGATTTTTTTGATAAAGTTACAGTAGAACAAGTAACAGATAAAAATCTCATAATACTTTCTGAGGAAACCAAATTAACAGAACTACTTGAGAAATGGAAACAAACTAGAAGAGCATTTTCCATAATTCCAAACAACCTGGGAGGATATTCTGCAATATCTGGAAGGAAATTACTTGAAATTGGTGCTAACTGTGTAACGGATTTAACTATCTCAGAATTGCCTAAAAAAGAAATCATCACATTTAATCGAAATGATACTATCAGAGACATCATTAATCTAATGCTTCAAAACAATACTCGAAAATTAGTATTAAGAAATACAAATTTGTTCATCAGTGATCGTTTGATCATTCAAATGATAGCACAAAAGTTTGATTTTTTAAGGAATGTAAAATTTTTGGATCAAAGAGTTGCAGAATCATTTAATCTAGAGGAAGCAAGAAACATTTCCAAAGATATGAATTTAGTTGAAGCTTCTAAAATCATGTATGGGATGGTACATCCGTACATCATTTTTCGAAATCACGTAATTACACCATGGGATATTTGCATGTCATTACAATCAGACAGAATAGAAGTTTCAGGGTAAAAACAGAATATAATAATTAGACTTAGCTTTTAATACGCATTATTTTAATTCGGCCCATAACATTCCAATATTCGACATTTTGCCCATTTGCTACGGTTCCGTTTATTTCTTCATCAATTAAAGTGACATCAATAGTTTCAAAAGTTTCGGAATCCATAATTTGGATTGTATCACCGATGATAGAGATGACTTGGCCAGTTCTTTTGTCTATTAGCGGAATATGCACTTGCATACTGACAGGTCCTACATGTGGTCTTTTTTGGCCATCAAATACACCAACACCTACAATTCTGGCTTTTGCGGCACCGTGTTTTCCAGGTTTAGATGTATCATATTCTACAATTCTACATGGTTCGCCATCTGGCTGATCAGAGACTGGTAAAAGAATGTACGATCCTATTTTTAATGAACCAAGATCAGCGGGCTTACTCATGAAGAAGCAGGTTTTAGTCGAATATTTAACTTTTCTACTTTAGTTTTTCTAGAATAGAAAGACTCAGTAAATTAGTCATTGTTAATCCTTTTCTAGTAACATCACGTTTAGTTTGATCACAGTATTTCTTTACACTCTGATGACCCTTTTCGCTTGCAACCTCAATTACTACAATATTTTCAGAGTATGGAAAAGTAAATTTTGAACGAGTCTTACAGAATGTAGTCATATTACCTAGTCCACCAATGGAGATTTTTTCTCGTCTCAATAAAATATCTGCAACTTGTTGCAAGTCTTCGTTAGAATCGCCATATTCTAAATAATAAACAGTAACAAAATTGGTTGCTCCATGTACTTCTCTTTGAAATAATTCATCTTTAATATTGAAAACAAATGATGTTTTTTCTTGGTTGAACTTAGTTAATTCATCTACAATGTATTTGCTGTCTTTGAATTTTCCTAAAATATAATGATTGGATGAATCAGAAAAGTAGGGCTTGCTTTCATCAGAAAAGGTTCCAGTTACAAAATATAACGATTCAACATTATCTGAAGATATCCAAGAGTCTTTTAATTGAACAGATTCATGATTGTGTAGATACGGGGCACAAACATAACCAAAGTAAGATAATTCTTGTTTTAACACTCAATAATTTCTTTGAAATATGGTATTTATGCGTATACAAAATCAGACGATCATACGCTAAATTATCTTATCTTCGATAGTTTTTTAATACTAGAGTGCTTCGTTTTTTTGTCCCAAGCTAGCTCAGCCTGGTAGAGCTTCCGGCTGTAGTTGTTGGCTTAAGATGGCTGACCGAATAGCAGCATATCAGGCATACAGAAACCGGGTTGTCGAAGGTTCAATTCCTTCGCTTGGGACCACAACCTAGTTTCAACTAGAATTGTTCCAAAGTTAAAATTATGATTTTAAAATATTTGATCGATGTTTTTAGTTCAACATCTACTAGCATTTTTGTTCTACATAGTTGAATATAGTATATAGTAATTAGTTTTAATTAAACATTAATTACATAAAATTCATGGCAAATATGTTTTCTTGGATTAAATCTAATGACAAAGAACTTTTAGCAATTTTTGATAATTTAGCAAAAAAAGCAGTTGAAACTGCCGAAGCCCTGGTCGTATTATTTTCAGATCTTAGTAATGTCCAACAACATACAATAATTAAAAAACTGGAAAGTGAAGCAGATGTTCTTACTAGAGATATTTTTGCAGAATTAAATAAAACATTCATTACTCCCTTTGATCGTGAAGACATGCAGAGAATTGCATCAAAAATAGACGATGTGATTGATTTCATGGATGGAATTTCGGCACGAACACACAGCTACAAAATCACTACAACCCCACCGTATGCATTAGAGATTGCAAAAGAACTTGTAAACGCAACAAAAGAAGTAGAATACATGGTAACAAAATTAAAAACTATCAAGAACACGAAAGATATGATAATTCATTGTCGAAACACAAGTAATATTGAGCACACCGTGGATGAATTGTATAGAAAATCTATAGAAAAACTCTTTGAGACAAGTGATGCAATAACCATCATTAAACTAAAAGATATCTATGAAACAATGGAAACCGCATCTGATAGATGTGTGGATGTTGCAGACGTTATTGAAGATATAGTCTTGAAATACGCTTAGTGGTAATTATGTATGAACTAGCTATTACTGCAATAATAATAGCATTAATTTTTGATTTTATTAATGGATTTCATGATGCAGCAAATTCTATTGCAACTGTTGTTGGAACCAGAGTCCTAAAACCATTTCATGCAGTAAGTTTAGCAGCTACTGCAAACTTTGTAGGCCCATTTCTTTTTGGAGTAGCAGTTGCAACAACTATCGGTAAGGGAATAATTGATCCTGATTTTGTAACTATTCATATCGTCATCGGTGCATTAATTGGTGCGATTGCATGGAATTTAATCACTTGGTGGTGGGGGTTACCATCTTCAAGCAGTCATGCTCTTGTAGGTGGAATCATAGGAGCAGGCATTGCAGGTGTTGGGACACATGCAATTCTTTTCGGAGGATTAGAAAAGGTGGTAACGGGGATACTTGTATCGCCAATAGTAGGATTGATTGGAGCATTTTTGCTTGCAACTTTAATTGTCAAAACTCTTGCAAACAAAAAACCTGCCAAAGTAAACTCTGTTTTTGGTAAATTACAACTTGTATCTGCAACTTATTTTTCACTTACACATGGAGCAAATGACGGTCAAAAAACGATGGGGATAATTGCACTAATTTTGTTAACAGAAGGAGTAATCACATCATTTGAAGTTCCGTTCTATGTTGTATTAGTAGCTGCACTCGCAATAAGTCTCGGTACATTTTTTGGTGGTTGGAGAATAGTAAAAACTATGGGAGCAAGAATAACACAACTAAAACCCTATCAAGGATTTGCTGCAGAGACTAGTGGTGCAACAATTTTAGCTTTGTTAGCACATCTAGGAATACCTGCCAGTACAACTCACGCAATCTCAGGTTCTATTATGGGTGCAGGTGCAGTACGACGTCTTTCCGCAGTTAGATGGGGAATAGGTAAGAGAATAGTCTGGGCTTGGATTATCACAATTCCTGCCAGTGCTGCAATGTCATATTTAGTAATGATCCTAATCAAACTTTTTGTGTAATTCTTTCAAAAATTTTACAACTAAAAACATGTTTAAAATAATGTTAAAATTTTTTTCATAGTTATGAAATTTGTAAATTTTAAAATTTGTAAAAACAAGATATCATATTAAAATGCATGATTATCATGAACATAAATACTAAAAAACAATATTATCAATCATCTGTTTTGGTATGTGATGCAATACGTTCTTCACTTGGACGATGTTTTCCAGTTACAATATAATTAATTGCATCGCTCATAAACACCGCATGATCCCCAATTCGTTCCAAATAACGTAACAATAATGCTTCAGCAAGAGCACACCGCGTATTTGTAGATTCAATTAGTTTTGGCAATCTTTCACGATATATTTTATCAATGAATTTTTCATCTTCACGAATTTCAATAGCTTTTCTAACATCCAACTCCGCAAAAGACAAAACAGCTTCTTTGATCATGTGTTTAACTTTTTTCGTAGATTCAACAAGTGATGCATTTGTACATTCAGACACATCACCAAACAAATCTCGAACAAGTGTTATATCATAAGCATATCTACCAAATCTAGAAAATGCGTATGAAATTTCTGTGGATGAACGAATTAATCTAAAGTCATCAGCTACAGGCTGATATTTTAACAACATATCAAATGTGAGATCTTCAACTTCAAAGTATTTTGTACGAATTGAATCAGATAATTTCAGAACTCTATCTTTGGTATTGGTTCCAGTCAAGTACGAATCTATTGCCAAAGATATTGATTCAATCACCATATCACCCATTTCAGACATAATAAATGACAATTTGTGCAGTGAGGGATCAATTAATCGAGTCATTTATCCAAAGTGTCCTTGCACATATTTTGCAGTTAATTCATTTTTTGGATCCGTAAATAGTTTTTTTGTTTCTCTGAACTCTATTAAATCGCCAAGATACATAAATCCAGTATAATCAGAAACACGAATTGCTTGTTGCATGTTATGAGTTACAATGATAATAGTATAATCATTTTTTAGCTCAATGATTGTTTCTTCAATTTTTTGAGTTGCAATTGGGTCAAGAGCTGATGCAGGCTCATCCATTAATAGCACTTCAGGTTGAATTGCAAGTGCTCTAGCAATACACAAACGTTGTTGTTGACCTCCAGATAATTCAATAGCCGATTTTTTTAGATCATTTTTTACTTCATCCCAAAGATATGCCATTTTCAACGAGTCTTCTACAATTTCATCAAGAACTCGTTTATCACGAACTCCGTTTAATCTAAGACCAGCTGTGACATTGTCATAAACAGACATTGTTGGAAATGGATTTGGTTTTTGAAAGACCATTCCTACTTTTCTTCTATGATAAATAGGATCAATATCTTTCGAATACAAATCAGTATTATCAATCATAACTTTGCCTGTTACCTTAGCATTCTTTGTCATATCATGCATTCTGTTAAGACATCTAAGAAAAGTTGTTTTCCCACAACCAGATGGACCAATTAAAGCAGTAACAGATTTTTCTTTAAATTTCATTGTGACATTTTTTACGGCATCTACCCCACCATAACTTACTGTAATATTTTCTGCAACCATTTTGTATTTATCGATGTTAGCAGGAGATGAGGATTTGGAAGTGAATGGAGATGTTTCTACATTAATTGGATTTGTAGTCAATGTAGTCATTTTGTGTTTCTCCTTTGTTTAAGTAATTGCCCAAGAAATCCATTCTTTTTATTCATAAAATAATATTTGATACCCAGATTGATTCCAAGGATAATCATAATCAAAACTAATGCTGCCCCCCATCCTTGGAGTTGAGCACTGTCATAAGGCAATAAAGAGAGCCTCCAAATTCTTAGAGGTAGTGCATCCATAGGAGTATCCATACTGCTAAAGAATTGGCTACTTCCAAGAATAGTCATAATTAGTGGAGCTGTTTCACCACCAATTCTAGATACAGAAAGCAATATTCCAGTAACCATACCACTTTTTGCAGCAGAAATTACAATCCGAAATGTGATAATCCATTTTTTTAATCCCAAAGCCATACCTGCTTCTCTATAGGTCATTGGAACCATCTTCAAAGACTCTTCAGTTGTTCTTGCAACAATTGGAAACATTATCAATGATAATGCAAATGCACCAGCCCATACAGAAAAATGCCCAAGAACTAAAACAATCATCAAAAATGCAAAGATGCCAAGAATGATTGATGGGAATTCCATAAACACATCATTAAAGAAACGAATGGAACGCGCAAGTGCATTATCACCATATTCGGATAGAAAAATACCAGACATCACACCTATTGGAACGCCAATTAAACTAGACAACCCAATAATTATCAAAGTTCCCTGAATTGCTGGACCGATTCCACCTTCACCAGAACCTGCAGAACCGGGAGTTGCAGTTAAAAATTCAAGACTAATTGCAGTCAATCCGTTTTTAAAAACTTCAACTAAGATACTACCTAATGGAATAATTGCAATGATCACACATGAAAAGACAATAATTCGTACAGTCTTGTCAACAAGTAATCTTCTTTCAACATTTTGTTTGAATAATGAACGATATTCCTGTCTTTTATCTTGAATCGAATTCAATTGTTTATTGCACCTTCTTTTATTTTTAGCATTTTTGTGACAAGGAGATGAGCTATAACATTAATCACAATAGCAATGAGTAGAAGAATCAATCCTACACCAATCAGTGCAGGCATATGGATAGATGCTGGAGATGCCTCAACGAATTCATTTGCAATAATACTAGACATTGTCTGACTTGGTCCAAATAAAGAAGATGGAATTGCACCAATACCTGTTGCGTTTCCAATTAACATTGTAACTGCCATAGTTTCACCTACTGCTCTCCCAAGACCCAAGATGGATGCACCTATCAAACCAGTTTTTGAATAAGGAAATACTGCAAGCTTAAACATTTCCCATTTTGTTGCACCAAGCATGTAAGCTGCTTCTTTTTGTTGTTGAGGAACAGCTTTCATTATTTCACGTGAAACCGCAGAAACCGTGGGAATAATCATAATTGCAAGAATGACACTTGCAGTAATAACATCCAACCCATATGGATTGCCAGAAAATAACCATACATTATTTCCAAAAGTATTGTGTAACGGTGTTTCAATCCAATCTTTAAAATAAATTCTAAAAACAAACAGCCCCCAAAGACCATAAATGACGCTTGGAACCGCAGCTAAAAGCTCCACCAAAAACCCTAAAGGTCCACCAATCTTTGCAGGAGCATCTGAGATAAACATTGCAATACCTATACTCAATGGAACACCTATGGCCATTGCAATTGCAGATGTAGTTAAAGTACCTAAAATGTAAGGCAGTGCACCAAATGATTCTCTTCCTTCTACTGCATTCCAATCGGTTTTTGTTATAAATGATAATCCTTCATGTTCCCAAATAGGATATGATTCAGACATTAGCTGAAATGCAATTAAAACAACTATCACTAAAACATAAGTACCTGCAGCAGTTGCACCAATCTTGAATACCTTATCTGAGATCACTCGTCTTTTTTTAAAATCCAGATTTACTTTACTCACAAGAATTTATTAAAAAAATGACATATCTAATATGTCACCATACTTTACGATGTGATCATAATTCTATATAGATCGTCAACCCTATTGTAATTAAGAAATTTTTAGAAAATAGATCAATTGGAAATTGAGAATGTTCAGCAAACAAGAAAAATTCAGATCAGTGGAGGTTCCACTTACATCATATCATTGCCAAAAGAATGGGTTGAAGAATTAAAAATCAAAGTTGGAGAAAATGTCACTATCATTAAAAATCCAAATCATTCACTAACGATATTTCCAAGAGAACGAGATAATGATAAAAAAACAACTGCCGTGATATATCCAACTCAAAAAGAATCAGGGGAGTCAATTAAACGAAAAATCATTGCAGCGTATCTTTCAGGATACAAGGCAATCCAGATAAAAACAAAAGGAATGAAAATTCAGTCAACACATTCTAGAAGTGTAAGAGAATTAGTTCGCTCATCTATGATAGGAACAGAAATTGTAGAGTCTAGTTCAGAGGCAATAACCATTCAAATTCTAACAAGATTACCAGAATTGTCATTTGAAACTGCATTGAATAGAATGTATCTGATGGCAACAAATATGGTAAAAGAATCTATAGAGGCTTTAGAAGAAACAGACACTTCTCATGCAGATGAAATTGTAAACATGGATGATGAAGTAGATAGATTTGGAATGTATATGAGGAGAAATCTGGTTTTAGCGATAGGAAATCAAAGCATACTTCAGGATATGGGGTTGAAAAAGCCTGCAGAATGTATTGAATATAGAACAATAGTAAGTAAAATTGAAAGAATAGGAGATCATGCAGGATTAATTGCCAAGAGAATCAAATTCATAGAAGAGAAGATAGACCCGAAAATAATAAGTAGAATTAAAAAATTATCTGAAAAATCATTAGAGGTTTTTGAAGAATCAATTGCTGCTGTTCAAAACCATGATTTTCAAAAAGGAGAAAATGTTGCAGAAAAAGTGAGTAAAATAATTGAAGATGAAAAAGAAATTATGTCAAAGATCAAAGACAATGAAAAAAATGCTACAGTAGTTAGATTTGTTTTAGAAGACTTGAGAAGAATTGCAGAGTATTCAAGTGATATAGCTGAAATTGCAATAGATGAAAATATTCACAGTGTCATTACAGAAGAATAAAACATGTGAAATTTTTGTATTCAAAATAAAAAAAGAAAAAAAGATTTAGACTTTGAGAATACCTTGTGAAATTAGATATTGTAGTCCTTTGATGTAGTCATCATCACTGATTTGTCCATCTGCCCACCATTTTGCATTATTTTTAATCCAATCTGGAATGACATATTTTGATGTGCTTGCAGAGCCGCCATTCCAAATAACTTCACCATTGTACTTTACCATTGACAAACCTTTTTTGTCTAAGGATACAACTTGATCAGGTAATGGAGCATATAGCAAATTACTTGAGAATGTTTGTCCATCAGTTATCATCCAATAGATCATATGGACTAATGTTTTTGCCTCATCCTTACTTTTTGTTACTTTTGCCAGATCATCATATACAAGAAGATATGAAAAACTTGCAATTGGGTATGAGTTTGGACCAGGTGCATTAACAATTGATACTTGGGACCAGTCATCTTTTGCAGATGGAAGTTTACTAACAATTCCTGCTGCAGCATTGCTGATAGTACCTATAGTAGGCTCAATGAAATTAGTTTTGTCGCCATTTTGAACATGTGCAAATGTCATTCCAGTTTGAAATGCATATGCCAATTCAACATAACCTATAGAGTATTTGGTAGACTTTACGATTCCTGCAACGCCTTCATTTCCTGCGGCTGCCAAACCCATTGGCCAAGGAACAGATTTTCCTTTTCCAACTTGTTTGTCCCAACCATCAGGATCAACTTTTGATAGATAGTCTGTGAAGACAAATGTGGTTCCAGAACCATCAGAACGATGTGCAACTAGAATTTCTTTATCAGGAATATTCAATCCAGGATTAAGATTTTTAATCAGAGGATCATTCCATTTCGTGATCTTTCCCATAAAGATATCAGAAATTACTTTTCCAGTTAATTTCAATCCGCTGTTTGGAAGTTCAGGAATGTTGTACACAACTGTAACACCACCTATAGTTTCAGGTATGTGTAATGTGCCAGGAGACAAGTCTCTTTCAGCAGTAGTTAATGGTGCATCAGATGCTGCAAAATTCACAGTTTTCTCGATGTGTTGTTTTACTCCACCACCGCTTCCAATAGATTGGTAGTTTAGGTTTACATTTGAATAATCATTATGATATTCAACTCTCCATAAATCAATCAGAGGAAATGGAAATGTTGCACCAGCACCATTGAGATTAAATGTTCCACTTGAATTAGGAGCATCAGGTACCGTTTCAGCACTTGCACTTAGTGGTGCCATAATAGCAACTATAGTTGCGATCATTAGCAACGATGTTATCTTTGTAATCATTGAAATAACATATTTTGTAATTTATTTAGCGATAGCAAACATAGATTACGAAAAAACAATACATCTCTATGGACTATATAGAAATTAAATTAATAAAAAAATTATTCTTTTAGTTTACTTTCCACAAAGACATCAGAGCCATACCAGCTGTATCTAAAATAGTCTAAACACCATTCATGAAACATTTGGTCTTTGGAATAAAACATCTCACTTAGATCTGATTTACCGTCAATGGTAGGAAACATTACACATACCTCTTTTTCATTCATAACAAGCATGGTTTGAACATTTTTGGTCATTTTTCTTTCAATTAATCCTTTTTCGACTAGTTTTTCATATCCTAGTTTCTTTAGTAGTGCTTTTCGCCCTTTAGGAATGACTGCAGATTCAGAAAAAATATAGTTGAATTTCACTCCTTTTTTTACTTGTTTGACTAAAGGCTCTATCAAGTCAAGTGGCACTTCAGACAAGATTTCGTAAATGTATTCGTTAGAATTTTTGTAAATATCCTTCCATTGTTCAAGTACTTTTGAAAATCCTGCAATGTGTTGATTAACGGCTAGCTGGCCACAACGCATTTGGAATTTATAAGGAACTTCACCAAAATTGTGTTCTTCAAAGTATTTTCTATTTTGCAATAAAAATACCAATGATGGTACTTGAGTACATACTATCTGACCAAAAGTTGTCAGTTCATAGGTTCCATCCATTTTCTTTTTTATCAATCCACTATCTTCAAGTCGTGTAAAATTTCTATGAACTTCTTGTTTTGTTGCTTGAATTTCTTTGGCAAAAGCAGTAGGTGTTAAATTTTTACTTAACAATCTAAATAATATATTCAGTCTTTGAGGACTAGCAAGTTCTAAAACATAATCTGCAGCCTTATCAATCAGGTCAGTCATCAAATAGACATTATTGGATTTACTAAAAAACTAGATGGAAATAAGCTGTAACTAACTAGTTAAACTGATTTTTGGTTGCTCATGCTTACATTTGTAATGAATTTGTTTATCAGTTGACTTTAGACATTTAGTGCATTGGAACTGTATTGGTTGATTACATTCATCACATTTATTCATAAGAGTAAGCTCAAGTCCACATTTTCTACAACTATCAATTCGCATAATACATTTACACCAAAAATTATCATATACATTGGTCAGCTGCTTAGCTTACCGGTAATCTTTGAAATTTACCACACACTATGAAGAACTGTGCCTAACTATAATCATGAAAACACAGCAAATCTCAAACTGGGATAAAATGGTTCATGCACCATTCAAAAAGGTCGTTAAATTCGATCTTATCTGCATAGGAATTGGTGCAGTGATTGGAGTGGGAGCAGGAGCTTATCTTGTTGCTAGCGGTTTATTGGGCTAACAACAATATTTTTTTTTAATTTTTAATTTAACGTACTCTTAATCAAAATTCCATTTGCCCAATAATACCCAGTAGAACCTGATGGCAATATATCAAAAGTGTATTGTCCATCATATGGAACAACTTCCAGAATCTTTATTTTTGCACCATCAAGAATATCTCCAACAGATAATTCTTCCAAGACTTTACCATCTGTAGTGGGATGCTTTGGAGAACCATACAATTCTCGATTATCAGCCAAAACAATGTGAATCATTTTATGATTTGGTGAAACTTGAGTTTTGCCAGTCTTCAATATGGTTCCGACATACTTGTTACCAGATGTATCTTGGGTGAAAATATCCATTCCTTCATGTAACTCTTTGATGTTTACTTGACCATTTGGCGTATCTATCACAGTATCTTCAGAAAGACAAATAGGACATGGTTTATCATGATATTCTTTTTTTAGAAACGTTGCAGTATTATCGTTAATTTTTAAAAGAGTTACTTCAACGGTACACCCATTGCTAGCTTTTTCGCCAACT
>DATIFS010000095.1:0-3169 GCA_035455105.1 Nitrosarchaeum sp. | reverse complement strand
TCTGATCTCTCTGAGAAATTGCACTTGAGGTGCCATCTCAGAACCATATGCTGCAGTGGCAATTAGACATCCGCCACCTTTTTGAGTATTATTTACAACTTCACATGTGTCACCAATTAATGTAGTGCCTGGACCACATTGTCCAATCTCTTCGACAGTTTCAGGTTTTGTAGTTTTTGGTTCCTCTAATCCAACTGCTTGATAAATTGAAGAGTATTGTGGAAAGTTTGTATCGAACCATTTTTTGTAAGTTGGTTCATTGTTGTATCTATCAACATAAGATTGTGGATCTTTTGTTGGATCAACAAATGAGGCCAATGGTTTTGGTTCCTCTAATCCAACTGCTTGATAAATTGAAGAGTATTGTGGAAAGTTTGTATCAAACCATTTTTTGTAAGTTGGTTCATTGTTGTATCTGTCAACATAAGATTGTGGATCTTTTGTTGGATCAACAAATGATGCAATTCCTAATTCAGTAGTTGGCTCTGGTGTTGGTTGTGGTTCTGGTTCAGGTGTTGGTTGTGGCTCTGGTGTTGGTTGTACAACAGCTGGCTTTGTTACTGTAACTTTTACACTTTCTCTATCTTCGGATGCTCCTTTTTTTACAACTACATCAAAAATGTAAGAACCTGGACTTTGTGGCTCTGTAGGAGTCCACGTAAATTTTCCTGTTTCGCTATTAATGGATGCTCCTGTAGGTGCATCTTCAAGACTAAATATTACATCTGCTACGGATTCAGTCAATGATGCCGTAAAACTTAGTGTCTTTTTTGCTTCAATTGTTTTATCTGAAATTGAATTAAGTGCTAATACAAAATCAGGAATTAAATCAACGCGATCTCCATTAAATTCTACTTGAATGGATTTATTATTTTCAATTTTATCAGTAAATGCAGTTACATTATAAATTCCGTTTACTGAAAAAACACTTTTCACATTTTTTGGAATTGTTTCGTATTGTCCTTCAGAATCTGAAAAACCTCCAAGTAATGTTGCTTTTCCATTTGGATCTCTTACAACTATGTTAATCACTGAATTTCCTTCACTTTCAGTTCCAACAAATGAAATTTGTTCATCAATAGTGTAAAAAGTTTTTTTCATGGAAATAGAAGTAACAACTGCGTAAGATGGTATAATCATCAATACAAATAATGTAAATACACTAAGAGCTACAAATATTCCTAATTTTATGCGCATATTATAAAATAAAACGAATTCGCTTTTAAAAAATACGGATAATTTGTTCTATTAAATTGATAATAAAATTTCACCAAATTCACAGATCTAGTAAAAATCTCATAAACACACCATTATTTTGTTCAATTTTCATCTCATAGAACGTTGGTGCTTTGATTTCTACCTTAAAATTGTGTTTTAAAAAATTAAGTGGCTCACCATATGCTTTGGCTATAATTTTATAGCCTTTGTTTTCTTGAATTTCAAGCTCTATTCTTTTTATCGCAAAACCTTCTGTGATAAGAACAAATGTTATTTCTTCTAGCCAACTAAATAAAAGATATCTAAGATCTTTTCCTTTGGCGATGATTTCTTTTTGTTCTTTTTCTTCAACCTTGTCTTGATCTAGTGTTATGTTGATCACTGCGTTGGCTGTAACCAAAAATGCCTCTTTGAGATCTTTTGCAGTTACCTCAATGAATGCATCCGTTGCATGATCTAAGAATTTGTAACTCAACTATGTTTTTGAAATCTCGCTAATTATTAATTTAGATGGTTTTTGAACTTAATTTTTAGTATCTGTTGCTTTAACGAAAGTTTTAACTGAATTTATTATTTTTTAACATAAGAAAGATGACTAGTCAAGGAATTTGCGATTAATTGAAATGACATCTTTCTTATGTCATATGTGTGAAATTAATATTATAATATAAATTATTCATATCAACGGGACTTCAAATTCTAAAACCTATTTTGAAAATAAAACAATAATATCATTATGATGATATTTGTTTTGTTATTTTAGACTAATATTGAATCGATCAGATTTTTTAAAAAACTGCCTAGTTCTGCATAGTTGCTACAGAAATATCTAAATCACAACCATCTAACATCTAATCATCTTGGAATTACCGCGTGGAATGAAAGACTTTGAAGAAAAGGAAAATGCAAACATTGAACATATTCGGGAACATTTTAAAAAATTATCAAACCTATTTGGATTCTCATTTGTAGATCCATCTCCAATTGAACTGTTATCTGTATTGGAGACAAAATCTGGACCTGCCATTAAGGATGAAATCTATTATTTCAAAGATAAGGGAGATAGGGAAGTTGCTCTGAGATTTGACTTTACAGTAGGTCTGACAAGATACGTAACTATGCAAAAATCAATGAGACTGCCAGCAAAATTTTCTGCATTTGGTGGAGTATTTCGATATGATGAGCCACAAAAAGGAAGATATCGATATTTTCACCAATGGGATGTGGAAATTTATGGAAAACCAGGACTGGAATCAGAAGCTGAAATTATTGAATTAACGTCTAGACTATTTGATTCGTTATTGCTCAAAGATATTACAATTGATATCAATCACAGAAGTTTAGTTGAATCATTTATCAATCAAACATTTGATTCAAAAGATTCAGAACTGGTAGGTGATATGCTCAGAGCAATTGATAAAATACAAAAAAAATCAAAGCAAGAAATTCTAGATGAATTCAAAGATAGATATGATGAAAATAAATTAAAAAAAATTCTAGAATTTTCACAAGTCAAAGGAACAATTTCAGAAGTAGAATCAAAACTTGATACATCGAAATTGCAGTCATGGGATGAACTAAAACAACTATTTGATTCACTGGAAAATAGAGGTGTTGTAAATATTCGCATCAATTTTGGTATAGTTAGAGGATTAGATTATTACTCTGGAATGGTTTTTGAAGTATTTGATAAAAATTCAACATTGGGTGCATTAGCTGGTGGAGGACGATATGATTCACTAACAAAAGCATTTGGTAGAGATGACATTGGAGCTACTGGTGTTGCAGGAGGTGTAGAGAGAATAATACTTACAATGCAAGAACAGGGACTAATTCCAGAAATAAAACAAGATAGAATTTCAGTTTTATACATTAATGAAGAAATGCAAAAAGTTGCAATGAGTATCACATCTTTACTTAGACTAAATAATATTCCAACTAATATTGATCT
>DATIFS010000094.1:0-2081 GCA_035455105.1 Nitrosarchaeum sp. | reverse complement strand
GGTGCATACATTGCCATGGGAAGTAAAAATCTAAGAACTGATGTAAATTATGCTTGGCCAACTGCTAGATGTGCTGTATTAGGTGGAGAAGCAGCTGTAAAAATTATGTATAGGAAAGAACTATCAGAAGCAACTGATCCTGAATCTCTTAAAAAGCAACTAATCAGTGAATTTTCAGAAAAATTTGAAAATCCATATGTTGCTGCATCTCATGGTACCGTTGATAATGTAATTGATCCAGCTGAAACAAGACCTATGTTAATCAAAGCATTAGAAATGCTTGCAAACAAAAGAGAAAAACAACTTCCAAGAAAACATGGAAATATTAATTTGTGATTAATATGATTGAAAAAGTTCTTATCGCAAACAGAGGAGAGATTGCATTACGTGTAATTAAAACATGTAAAGCACTTGGAATTAAAACCGTAGCAGTTTATTCTGATGAAGATTACAATTCATTACATGTCAAACAAGCTACAGAAGCATATTATATTGGAGAAGCTGCACCTGCAAAATCTTACTTAAACCAAGAAAAAATTATTGAAACGATCTTATCCTCTGGTGCTGACGCTATACATCCTGGTTATGGTTTCCTTTCAGAAAATTCTGATTTTGCAGCTAAATGTGAAAAAAATAAAATAAATTTTATTGGTCCATCTGCTGTCTCAATGGAACTTTGTGGTGATAAAATGCAATGTAAATCTGCAATGTTAAAAGCTAAAGTTCCTACTGTACCAGGAAGTCCAGGTCTTGTAAAAGATGTTGAAGAAGCACTAAAAATTGCGAACGATATTACATATCCTGTATTATTGAAATCAGTTTTTGGTGGAGGTGGTCGTGGAATCAGATTAGTAAACAATGATAAAGAATTACGAGAGGGATTTGAAACAGTTACAAGTGAATCCATCTCTGCAGTTGGTAAATCTGCTATTATAGTTGAAAAATTTCTTCAGAAAACTAGACACATTGAATATCAAATGGCAAGAGACAAACATGGAAACGCTGTTCATATATTTGAAAGAGAATGTTCAATTCAAAGACGTAATCAAAAACTCATAGAGCAAACCCCTTCCCCAATAGTTGATCAAGAGACAAGAGACAGAATTGGTGAATTAGTTGTTAAAGCAGCTAAAGCAGTGGATTATACGAACCTTGGAACTGCAGAATTTCTTCGAGCAGATAATGGGGAATTTTATTTTATAGAAATCAATGCTAGATTACAAGTAGAGCATCCAATTACTGAACTAGTATCTGGATTAGATCTTGTTAAACTACAAATTGATATTGCAAATGGTGAGCCAATTCCATTCAAACAAAAAGATCTTAAAATGAATGGATATGCAATTGAGTGTAGAATAAATGCAGAGGATACATTTTTGGATTTTGCTCCTTCCACTGGTCCTGTACCTGATGTCACTATTCCTTCAGGACCAAGTGTCAGATGTGATACTTATCTTTATTCTGGATGCACTGTCTCACCATTTTATGATTCTTTGATGGCGAAACTCTGTACTTGGGGTCAAACATTTGAGGAGTCAAGAACTAGGATGCTTAATGCGTTAAATGATTTTTACATTCAAGGTGTTGAAACCTCAATACCACTTTACAAAACAATTCTAAACACTGAAGAATACAAAAATGGTTCTCTTAGCACAGATTTTCTAAACCGCTTTAATATTATTGATAGATTAAAAGAAGATTTGAAACTTGAAAAAACTGAAAAAAGTGAGGCTGCACTTGCAGCTGCTATTATTTATTCTGAATACTATAAGAATAGAGTTCAAAATTCCTCTTCTAATAATTCTACTTGGAAAAATAAATTGGATTGATGATAAATGGATTACAAAATAAAAGATGTTGAAAAAGCATTTGATGGTGAAATATCAGAAAATCTTGGTAATAATGAATATGTAATTAAAATCAATAATGATAAACATCAAATAAAAATTCTAAAAATGGATTCCAAAGGAATTGAATTTGTACTAGATCAAAAATATCATAGAGCAAAATATATTGAAAATTCAACAAACGAAATGAGTCTCATTATTGATAATTTACCAATTACAATTAACATGCATACT
>DATIFS010000093.1:0-2558 GCA_035455105.1 Nitrosarchaeum sp. | reverse complement strand
ATAACTTTAGAATCAATTTTAGGTGGTATTGTTGTCGGTGTTTTATCATCGCTTGTTCTTTTTATCGCATCATTTCCTGATCATGATGCAGACAAATCTAAAGGTAGAAAAACTCTGGTCATTGTAGTTGGTAAAAAAAAGGCAACCTCATTATTTTGGATTTTCCCTGCAATTTCATATTCTATAATTGTGTTAGGTATCGTTATCGGTGTTTTTCCAATTTTTTCTTTAATAACCCTATTTAGCATTCCATTACTCGTTAAAGCCGGAACAAGTTTAAAGCAAAATTTTGATTCTGTAAATGAGTTAATTCCTTCCATGTCTTCAACATTGATGTTTAGCCGTATTACTGGAGTATTGTTTGTGCTAAGTTTCTTGTTTAGTTTCAAATTTTGATACTCTAGACATAAATTCAGTATGAATTGGACATTCTTTATGATTTCAGGGTTTGCTACATCTGAAGGAACAAAGAGATTTCTTGAAAATTCAGGCATAACCCCATTGAATTTCAAGCAAATTCGCAATCTTTTATTGTCCAATGTTGGTGTCGGGACATATCTTGGTGAACCAAATGAAAAGACAGATGAACTTGTAAAAAACGCAATTAAAAAATCTGTTTTATCTGGAATTAATGTGATTGATACTGCAATTAACTATCGGGCACAAAAAGCAGAACGTTCTGTTGGAAAAGCAATTTCTGAATTAATTAATGAAGGAAAAATTACCCGTGATCAAATTTTTATCAGTACAAAAAATGGTTATATTACAAATGACGCTGATGTTAAACAAGAATTCTGGGAATACATTAAAAATGAATATACACAAAAAGGTGTAATCAAAGAAGGTGATGTGACTTCTGGCTATCACTGCATGACTGTTCCATATCTTAATGATCAATTAGAACGTAGTTTGAAAAATTTGGGATTGGATTGCATTGATTTGTTATATCTCCATAATGCCGTAGAAGGTCAAATCAGAGATGTATCAAAAGAAAAGTTTTTGGAAAATCTAAAATCCGTATTTGAATTATATGAGCAAAAAAGAAAACAAGGTAAAATCAAATTCTATGGCATGGCTACATGGGAATGCTTCCGTGTTTCTCATGATAATCCTCAATACCTTTCATTACAAGATACAGTTGAATTGGCAAGAAAAATTGGTGGCGAAAACCATGGTTTTCGATTTATTCAACTTCCATTCAACATGTATTATGATCAAGCATTGCTCGCAAAAAATCAAATTCTTGACGGAAAACTTGTTTCTCTGTTAGAGTCTGCTGTCAAATTAAATATCGGTGTATTTACAAGTGTTCCTTTGATGCAAGGAAGATTGCTAGCACCTGGGGCAATGCCTGAATTCAATGATCTAAAACCGTCATTGCGTGCATTGCAGTTTATTCGTTCATCTCCTGGAGTTTTAGCTCCTCTTGTTGGACAAAAGTCCCCTGAACATGTTTCTGAAAATCTAGAAATTATGAAAATTCCACCAATGTCTGAAGATGAATTCGTTGCATTAGTCAAAAAACTCACTTCTTGATACTGAAAAAGTGTACTGTTCTTGTATTTCAGCTGATTTTATAGAAAGCTAATAAATGGGTCGTTTTTAAATCACTAGTAGAAATTTGTCTTCTAAGATTTTTGATTATCCTACAATTTGTAAAACCATTTTATCAGTAGACCCAAAAATTAGATTTGCTGGAGTGATAAATGAGCGCGGTCGATTAGTTGCAGGTGGAATGAAAGAAAATGTGGAGCCTCTAGAAAATGAAAAAGATGATGAGATGATATTCATGGAGCTTGCATTAAGAGTAAAAATGAGAAAAGAATTTGATAAACAATTAGGCCGAGTAAATTTTGCAATGGCATCAAGAGAACGTGCATTGGCAATTAGTTTTTTGATTAATGATGATATTTTGTATGTAGTTTCAGAACCTGATGCTGATTACGGTGCCCTTCCAAAGAAGATATTGAAAATCATCCATTCATAATTTGTTCTTCATAATTAATTCTACATATGTATAAATAGAATTGTATAGTGGAAATTTTGTGCCAGTAGATCCTGTTTGCGGAATTGAACTTGCTGAAGAATTAGCTGTCACACATGAATATGAAGGAAAAAAACTCTTTTTTTGTTGTAACGGTTGCAGAAAAATTTTTATACGAAAACCAAAAAAATGGAAGAAAAATATCTAAACTGGAAAAGCCCCACATAGGCGACAAAATTTAGTGTTTTCTATATTGGAATTGCAATACGGACATGATCTTTCTCCTGCTTTCTTTTCTGGCATCCCATACAATTTCTTGTAAATTTCATAGTAGTGCATGGACTCTTTTGTTCTAATGATTATTTTATCCTCTTGTTCTATTCTCTTCTTTTTTTCTAAAAATATCTGATCATTTATCACGGAATCCAGCAGGTTTGAGATCCCAACAGTTCCAGAACCGTCTTGCATAGGTGATTTTTCTCTCCAAACAATTTGCATAGGTATGTTTTTCTCAAATGCTTTACGAAGAATCCATTTTCCATATCTTTTTCCATTTTCACTTCTTACTTTGATC
>DATIFS010000092.1:0-2576 GCA_035455105.1 Nitrosarchaeum sp. | reverse complement strand
ATTCCTGGTGATCCTGCAAATTATGGATGCATAAATCCGCTCACTGGCCTCACTCTAACTAGTAATGACGTTATTTTATGGGGTGGTACAGAACAACAATTTAGAGCAGACAATGCAGAGATAGATTTCAATTTGTTAAGCATCAGAGAGATAACCCCTCCCCAATAATGGGAAATGATGTTCAAAAAATTAGATAACAATTATGATTTGAATTTTATAATATTTTTGTCAGTTAAAAATTTAATTGCATTAAGAACTTCGTCTGCTGATATTTTTTTGCTGTCATACCAAGCTAAGATCTGCTTTATCCATTCTGGATATTTTTGATTGTATGTAGAATGTTCAGGAATCTCTTTTATTGTGACTATTCTTAATCCATTATTTCTAATATCATCTATTAAAAATTCAAGCTCTCGAATCTGATTAAAATCAACTTCATTTGTGTAATTCAATCCTTGTCTTTTTGAGTATTCTTGTGGATGTAGAGTTACCACAGCGAATCCGTAATTTATTAAACTGGCCTGAATTTGGGCAAAAGTTTCCTTGTGGGTGGTACCATACCATTTAACAATATTACTATCGATGTCACCTGTTAAAGAAGCTGCAGGAAAATGATAAAGTGTGTTATTTTTGTTTTTATAAGGTGGAACATCATATTTTACATTTGAGCTGATATATCGAATGTTATTCTCATGTAGGCTAAAAAAAGTGTCATTATTAATTTTGTTAAATGGAGCTATGAAACCAATTGGCCTAACCTCCAAAATGTTAAAGATTTTCTCATTTGTTTTTTTGATGAGTTGAGACTGTGCTGTTTTGTTAAAACTAGTAAAATCTTCGTGATTCCATCCATGATTTGCAACTTCTAATTCGGAATTATTGTTTTGTAGCCTTATTTTTATAAGATCAACAAGCGTTTTATCGTTACCAAAATAATTTCCAATAATTCCAATCGTCAGACTTGCATTTTTTTGTTGAAATGTATCAATAACTTGTTTCTGAGAATTGTTTAAAAAATAATCCTGGATGTCATCAAATCTAAATGCTACACACCTGCAGGAATCAGAAGTTGCGTAAGCTTGTGAAGACACGACAGCCATTACTAGTATGATAATAGGAAAAATCACAGACTGTATTCTGGAAAACAGCATTTATTCTCGCCAACTCTGAATGTATGACATTATAGACAAACTGTCTACCTTGTCAACCATTCATTCTTTCTAAAATTCCAAAGAGCGGGAAATACTAGCCATGAAAGAACAAATGAGGCGATTAAATTCATTATCGGTTTATACTTCCAGTTTTTTGTTTTTCCATCTCTAAACCTATAATCAAGACCATGTGCAACACCTGTCAAGAGTGAACCTATCATAAATAATGCGGGAATCCAAAATTGCTTTAGTATAATCGGTTCATAGAAAAGTACAATCAAAGTTATGAGCGGGGCAGTAAAGGTCGTCATAAACTCAAGATAAAAAATCAGAGCCATTAGAGGATTCTTTTTCCAGAAAAATGTACTTACAAAGAAGTTTGAACGTATGTACCCTTTTTTCCACCTTGTCTGCTGTCTTAGATAGCCTTTCCATTTTTCTGGCACATCTGTATATACTACTGCTGTCGCTACATATGCCGATTTCCATTCTAACAATGATTGTGCGGTAAGAGCACGATCCTCAGAATCATCATAGGATGCCATAGACTTCATTAATTTTTTTGGAAATGGTGCGAGTTCCTTTTTTGCCCAAGGAGTTGCAATAGTGTAAGATGTAAGATCCCTGTCATCACTATTGTGGATCATAGCCTTTACCCAGTGTGGCATGAAATCCGATATCGCGATGCGCCTATATCCAGCCAGACATCCAGAACAGCACATGACGGTTCCAAACACACTTTCTGTTGTTTTGTGAATATTGAAAGCATAGTCATACCAGGCATCTTGACATTTTGTGAGGAAACTCTTTTTTTGATTCCACACTTTTGCATATCCTACTACTGCACCAATTTTTGGATTTGCATTAAAAGTTTTCATAAATTCTTCAATTGCATGACTATCCACTACACTATCTGAATCAATAAGAACGACGTATTCTCCTTTCGATAGATAAAAGCCAGCTGCTACAGCCTTTCGTTTCCCTTCATTCTTTTTATGAATGACTTTAAGGGATGGATATTTTTTGGCAATATTATCTAAAACTTCTGTCGTACCGTCTTTGCTCCCATCATTAACTGCAATGACTTCAATATTTTGATACGTGGATTGGTAAATAGCATCTATTACAATCTCAATCATTGATTTTTGATTGAATACTGGAATTATCACTGACACTAGATCGTTTCCTGTTTTTCCTTTTGCAGGGTTTCTGTATAAAACCCATCCTATACACAATACTATCAAAGCGTGTAACGGCATTAACGTAGAATAGGCAATAAGTGGATCATTGAGTTCTATCCCTTGTTGCAAGTTGTAAATTATCATCAAAGAAATTCCAGTCAATGTTACTATCCTAAGCATCCAAGCTAACCTAGATGTTTGTATTCTGCCTTTTTCTGATATTTTTTGAAAGGTTCTCTCGTCA